>JAQULV010000229.1 GCA_028718405.1 Smithellaceae bacterium | reverse complement strand
CACCCTCGCGCCTGGATCGATCCCTTTTTCTAAATCCTGCATAGCCTGCCCGTGCTTTTCCCTTGCCTTTGCCAACGTCATCTTAGGATATTCCCCAAGGGTCATCCGCCGTGGTTTCTGTTCATCTCCAAACCTATACCGAAAAATCCATGATTTGTGTCCGGTATGGGTAACGCGAACGAATAAACCGTTCCCGTCAAGTACTTCGTATCGCTTATCCTTGGCGGGCAATTTCTTGACTTTCAAATCCGTTTTATTCATGCCCGTTCACCTCCTATTTTATTCACGGGGTACAATCGGGGTACAATAAATTAATGGCTTCGGGTGAAAAGTAACGCAACGTCTTGCAAAGTATATAACCGATAATTTGCTTAAATGTAAAGGGAAATATTGATAGTAGAGTGCGTTAGTGAAATATGATGAAATGTCGAGAAAGGGAGATTTATTTGCTTTGGGAGCAGGATGTCGCAGGTTCAAATCCTGCCGCCCCGACCATCGTTATACCCTGCCGTTTCCTCTCAAAGGAATTTCTCGCTTTCCGCAGATAGGGGCCGCCAGCTTCACGAGAAGCTTGGCCTTTATTATTTTTATGTCCGATAGGATTCACCTCTTACAAAACCGCCATTTCTCGCCCATTGATCTTAAACGGGGCGTCCTTTAATCTTAAAAAATAATGGTGAGATTCGTGCATTGGGCGGCGCTATGGAGTCGAGCGTTTGTCCACACGCGGACTGGGTTACGGGACGTTAACACATAGGAAGGAGGAGGCAACATGAAACGCGTGACTGTACTTAATCATTTGATCCTCATCGTCTTCTTGGTGGCCGCGCTTGTTCTGGCATTTAGTGGAAGCGGGGTAGCCGCAAACAGTAAGACCATGGATAATTTGCTGGCGGCGTACAACGGGGAAAGCAACGCCCACGCCAAATACCTCGAATATGCCCGCCAGGCAGACAAGGAAGGTTACTTCAAGGTGGCGAATCTCTTCCGGGCGGCCGCGAAGGCCGAAGAGATACACCTGAGTAATCATGCCCAGGTGATTGAGAGTATGGGGGTAAAGCCAAAGGCGGACATTAGAATTCCCGAGATCAAATCGACCAGGGAAAATCTGGAAGACGCCATCAAAGGCGAGAGTTACGAACGCGACGTCATGTATCCGGAGTTCATCGCCCAGGCGCAAAGGGAAAAGAACGCCGACGCCCTGCGGAGCTTGATCTATGCAAAAGCCGCCGAAGCGGAACATGCAAAATTATACAAGGCCGCGTTAGATAATATGGATGAGTGGCGAGCGGCCAATGCCGAGTTTTCCGTTTGTCCGACATGTGGATTCACGGTGGCGGATGTGCCGGAATTCAGAGCCTGTCCGGTTTGTGCAACGTCTGCCAAACTTTACGAAGTCGCGAGTTAAAGGAAGATTGTGATTTAGAATCTTACGATTAAGTCCGGCGTCGGCGTCGGATCGGGCGGGGTACAACGCTCAATCAGCATCATCCATCCCCTGAGAAGCAAATAAGTCATTTGGAAATTTCCATTAAGTATCATCCCTATGGGAGCCTAAGGGGAAACATGTAATTATTGCACTTAGGCATAAATCATCGTGCGGATGAGATGGCTCCCGTCAAACACAGGAATGATATGACATATATGAAATCGAGACAGATGATAAACAACAGGGGCTTCACGCTGGTGGAGCTTATTGTCGTTATGGTGATCATCGGGCTGCTAGCCGCCCTTGTCGGACCGCGGCTTATCCCGAAGCTCGGGAAGGGCAGACAATCGGCGGCCCGTGCCCAGATCGAGCTGTTTGACCAAGCGATAGATCAGTTCCACCTCGACACAGGCCGCTATCCTTCAACGCAGGAGGGGTTGCAGGCACTACGCGTCAACCCCGGTGTGGACAGATGGGACGGACCCTACCTCAAGAAGGAACTCCCAGGTGATCCGTGGGGCAAGCCTTACGTCTATCAGTATCCCGGGACGCACGGTGACTATGATCTTTTCTCCTACGGTAGCGACGCCGCACCCGGCGGCGAAGGCGAAGCCCAAGACGTCGTTAATTGGAAGTGAAGATAGAACATAAATCGCACCGTAAGCCATGTAGTTACCTCCAGTTGTCTTTCAAGCGTTTAGTTGCAGAGACCACCGCCAAAATTGGGCCGACTGATGTGGAGAAAACCATTGCAGAAGCTGCTAAGCAACCTGAGCGTCAAAGCATGCCTGGTCGCTGCCCTGTGTTTGCTGGCCTCGGCTTGTGTACACGAACAGGCGATTGAACCTAAGCGCACACCGGAAGCGCCACCCAGTATCGCGACGGGGAGCATCCCGACGCAATCGGCATATGGCGATACATGGGGCGAAATTCCCGCCCCGGCCTTTGGGGGCGAGATGATTGCCGGTCCGGAAAAGCAGGAAGGTTTCGTCGCTGCCGATGAACAGCTAGCTGCCGCGTCGCGATCCATAAAAGCGGGCGAGGCACCAGTGCCCTCTGCCACGGTGACAGAACAAAAGGACGAGACCGCGAAGGTAAAAAACGCATTTGACAAACCAACGGACGTTTTGGATCTGTCGAAAGACAAACGTAAACCCGCCACCGGCAAAGAGAACGGGGGCATCGGCAACCACAAGGGGCGCGTTGTTCTGAATTTCGACGATGCCGACGTCTATACAATTATCCAGACGATTTTCGGCGAGGTTCTGAAGGTCAACTATGTTGTCGATCCAAGGGTCAAAGGGCGCGTCACCTTCCGCTCCGTAGACCCGGTGCCGGCGGAAGAGGTACTTCCCTTAATGGAGGTCATCTTCAGGCTGAACGGCATCGGCATTATACTTGAGAACGGTCTATACAGGATCATACCGATCAGCGAGATATCGAAGGAGCCCTCGCCGGTCAGCTTCGGCCGTGATCCTGCCGCCATCGAGACAAGCGGGAAGGCGCTGCTGCAGGTAATTCCGATCCTTTATATTCAATCCGGCGAAGCTATCAAACTCATCTCACCTTTTGTTACAGCCAGTGCCGTCATCATCGATGTTCCCAAAAGCAACCAGATAATAGTTGCCGACACCGACGTGAACGTGAGACGTATCCTGCAACTCGTGGCGATCTTCGATAACGAACGGCTGATGCAGAAAACGCCGCAGATTCATGTCTATCCCGTGCAGAACGGCAAAGCAAAAGATGTCGCCGCCGTCCTGCAGCAGATATTTCTTGGCAACCGTCCGGCGTCCGACAAATCGTCATCACGCACCGCCGGACAGACAGCATCGGCTCAGCCGGTGGTGACCGCAGTGAGCGACGTGTTGCCGCAGGCGCCATCAGCGGGGGGTGGTGGGGAAAATCTGGTGTCGGAGATTACGAGGATCATTCCCGATGAGATCACTAACACGATCACCGTTCTCTCCACCCCGGAGGATTATCAACTGATAAAGGAAACGATCGTGCAGATCGACATTCCCCCGCGGCAGGTCGTAATTGAGGGGATGATCGCCTCCGTGTCTCTCACCGACAATCTGAGCGTCGGTATATCGGCTCTCTTTAAGGCGCACTCTGGCGGCTATACGGGGAACTTTGCCCTTAACCCGGCCAACCTCGACGTGGACCCGAACAGTCTTTCGCTGAACGGTTTCACCTTTGTGGCGACCGACGTGAACGGCATGGTACGCTCGCTCATTACGGCATTGGCAACAGAGTCAAAGGCAAAACTGCTGGCCGCACCCCACATCCTGGTTTCGGACAACCGGGAAGCAAAGATCCAGGTAGGTCAGCAGGTGCCGCTCGTGACGTCGGAGACTTACGGAAGCACGGTAGTAGCACCGCAGAGAACGATCCAATATCGCGACATCGGCATTATATTGAAAGTGAAGCCCAGGGTGAACGAGGGCGGTCTCGTGGCTCTGGAGATGGACCAGGAAGTCTCTACTTATTCCACAATCACGCTCTTT
>JAQULV010000228.1 GCA_028718405.1 Smithellaceae bacterium | reverse complement strand
TCCGATCTCTGGCGATATTGCCGCTCGCGTCGCCTCCGCTCTTGCCAAGATAATTGAGGCCCAGGGTGAAGTTTGGGAGGAGCGAATAGCTGCCGAACACCGCCGTCTCCTGCCGGTCAGTCTCCACCCAGAGCGTCTCCATATGATAGGCGCCGAAGACTCCCCCTCCCATATGGAGTTTGCCGGCCAGACCTCTTCCATAGAGGGACGTCTCCGTCAGGGGCGACAGCGTGTAGTTACCGTCGCCCAACATCAAATCGTAATCCTTGGTTTGCAACTGGATACTGTACTCCTCACGAACACCGAAGACGCTCTCGGGCAGTGCGTCGGGTCCACGCAGCATGAAACTGAGTCTCTTCTTACCTTCTTCGTCATAGGTTCCCTGTCCGGAGAGTTCCAGCTGAAAGCCCACTTGCCCTTGATCGCCCACGCCATGCAGGACCAGTTGGGCCGGGATCTCGTGGTAGCTTTCATCCTTGCCGCTTGCCGTCCTGGGGATAACATCGACGGCGCAGACCGTCTCCGGCCCCATCTTAACACCTGACTCGTTCTCTAAGGTGAGGCCCACCTGGTGTTTGAAAGCGTCCTTTATCTTACCGTCCGTCTGGACGGCGATCTTCACCTGCCTGGTCTGGCCGATCTCCAGAGAAAGAGATTCCCCTTCCAGATGGTAAGTCAGGCCCTCGGAGCTTCGCACCTTCAAATGAAGTGTCTGCTTGACGTTGCTTTCGTTGGAGACGGCAAAGATATCGGTATACCCGCTGCCGGCGACGACGTATTTTGGCGACTCCACAACGCTCACCGCCAGCTTGGTCACCGGCAGAACGGCTACCGAGATTTTATAAAGGCTGCTGAGAGACGGAGATGATTTCGCCGTGACGATGTAGCCCACTTGATACGTACCGGCGGGGATGCCTTGGGGAACAAGGAAGCTCACCATTCTGATGTCGCTTGCCCCGGTCGCGATCGTAAAAGGAAAATCCTGTGTAACGGCAATCCAGGTAGGGGGAAGCTCTGTCCGGGGGATGAAGTCCTGCCCGGGAAGATTCGCATTGCGAATGCGGAAGGCAGTCGTGATGACCTTGCCAGGTTCAGTGACGTATAGTTCCTTGCCTGTCGGCCTTACCTCGATCCCGCTCTCCTCAGCCCCAACCGGGGAAGCTGCAAAGAGGGCAAACAAAAAGGCAAATGTAAGAAGACCGAATATGGCAAGGGCTTTCCTCATTTTTCCTGCTTCAAGGTGAAGGTGGCCCCGAAGACACTATCACCTCCGCAATCGGCAACGATCATCGCCTTGTATTCACCGTCGGGCAGATCGCTCAAATTGAGCCGGTAACGAACGGACGTGCCGGGGTAGACCCTGAGTCTCTGTCCCTCGAACTTGCCCACATAGTTGCCCTCATGGTCAAATATCTCCGCCCAGAGCAGCGGCCTTGCCCAAGCATCACCGGTGTTTTCGACATCGACCTGGAGGATTTTCTCCTTCCCTTCCTTCAAGAATCTCGTCTGAGCAAAGGCGATGCGGGTGGTTCCCTTGGTGGTCATATTGGTGACGATCTGGATGCCGTAGCGCATGACTTGGCGGATCCCGAGTGCAACCTTCTCCTTTGCTCCCGTTGATTCCGGCGAGCCTTTCGCGATCTCTTCGATCATCAGCATGCTCCAGTAGGTGCCTTTTAATTCTTTGCCGGCCGGGACTTCGACGGTGTAGTTGACCTTCGCCGTTGCCTGAGGTGCGACGGCCAGACGGGCGGGGCTGAAAGAGATCCACTTGGCGTTGGAACGCTCCAGGCGTCCCGCTTCCCCATAGCTGCTCGTACCATCGGCCAGGAAGGAATAATCCGTCTGATAGACCTTTACCTCCTGGATCTGGTCGGTGGTATTCTTGATCATGATGACGCCCCGATAGGTCTCGCCGGGATTCACATCCCGTTCATGGCTCAGCCCGCCGACGATCGTCACTCCCGCCCAGAGAGGAAAAGCAAAGAAGAGACTGGCTGCCAAGACGACGATGATTGTTTTTATTCTGCTCATGGATTGACTCCTTTAAAGACCTATAACCGTGTAGTAGACGGTCGTGGTATAGGTAGCGGGCGGCAATTGCATGGTGATGCCGTCCAACTTGAACTGCAGCTTGATGCCGGATCTGTTGCCTAAACCGTTGAAAAAGGTGCTGCTCGCCCCCGTGAGTTCTTGGTACGAGGTGCCGCCGGAGATGCTCCCCAGCCCTGATCCGTTAGCGGTCCGCCGGACGTACAGATGCATACCGCTGTTCCAGTTGCCGTCGGTCTTGCTCACATCCACTCGCCAACCCAGCAGCGCCAGCAACCCGGTAATGTCGATATTGATCTGGCTGGAGCCGCTCTCGTAGGTGCTGTTCAGGATACTGCCCGCCCCGCCGGTGAGATCATTGGCGTTGATCGTCTCAGACCAGCTACCGGTGGCCGAGATACCAACGGCCTGGACAGGCCTAGAGATGAGCACCGCCCCGAGAATCACCATCAGGAAGATGAGAACCCGTTGAGCTGTCATCTGTCCTCCCGTCGACATCGTTATCCCGCAGAATCGATGCGGTTATTCACTCACAGAACTGAAGGTCACCGTAAAGGGATGAGAATTAGCTTCCGTCCCGCTGACCGTCGCCGAGGCGTTGTAGGTAACCGTCTTGCTACTCAGGGCTCCCGTAGAGATCCCCGTGTAGACATCCTGCGCCGCGGCCGCCGTACCACCATTAACGATGGTCTTCGCCCCCGCACCGCCCGTCACTGCTACCGTCAGGGTGATGTCCTGAGTAGTGGAAGGCACGGTGGTCGCTTCTGCCGTGATCTTCTTTGTACCCGTGCCCAGGAAGGTGTAATTGAGCAGCGCCGCCGTATTCGGCGTCCCGGTCAAGGCCGTCGATCCCGCCGTGCCCGTAAGCGTGATTCCACCGGTGGCATCGCTTACGGAAAGCAGATCGATCACGTCAACTGTGACCGTTACGGCGGAGGTATCGCTTGCCGCCATAGCCGTCCCCGCGCCCAGCCAACTAAAAAACGCAACCGTAAACAGCAATGCTTTCCATCTCTTCATTTTTTTCATTTTCCCTTAACTCCTTTCTTGTCAGAGCGCCCGCCCTATACGGATGCCCGTAAATCAAGATGTTTGGTATTACCTTATTCAAAAGGCATGCCAGGCGGTGTCTATTTATTTACGTTTAAAATTGAATACTTATGTGATGGCGGGCAAAACCTCACGTGAGGGACGTCACCGTTTGTGAAGGTTAGAGAAGGCGGCTCGTTTTATATTTACATAATACATCCAATATGTTATTTTCGTCTCGTCTAACAAGACGACCAGGATGGCTCATGACCGAGAAAAAGATGAAAACGACGGATAGCTCACCCACGGCCGGCGGGAAGGCGCTTCGGCACCGGCGCATGACAGCCCAGAGTATCTTCACGGCGGGGATCGGTCACGAATTGAATAACGTCTTGGGGTCGATCATCGGTTACACGGAGTTGGCGCTCTACGGACTGCCAGAAGAGGACAAAACCTTGAAGTTCCACCTGGAGACCGTACTTAAAGCGAGCTCCCGGGCCAAGAAACTTATCAAGCAGTTGATGGAAGTGAGCCGCGGAGCGGGCGAACTCCCGCTGGAGATGCCCCTGGACATCTTCGCCAAGGAGACCCTTAAGGACCTCCGGCGGCGGTTGCCCCGAATCAAGATCGACCAGGATCTCTCTGCCGTCCCTGCCGTAGTCATGACCAATCCGGAACGGCTGTGTGAAGCTCTGGACGTCATTATGGCGATTTTGGACGAAATACAGGAGACCGAAAATGTTACCTTTCGGCTTCGCGAGGGAGAGGAAGAATCCAGTGGCTTTGTGACGATTTCCGTGGAAAAAATGAGTGTTGGTCGGGAACGCTACCTTAAGATCCTGGAGTGCCTGCAGGGCGTCCCTTCACACGACAGCGCCCAAATGGGTGA
>JAQULV010000227.1 GCA_028718405.1 Smithellaceae bacterium | reverse complement strand
AAGAGCTTGCGATGAGGCTTTTATGAGCGAAGAAAAGGACTATCGGCCCTGGGGCTATTACGAGGTATTGGCCGACGAACCCACCCACAAGGTGAAGCGGATTACCGTTTACCCCGGCGGACGTCTGAGCCTCCAGAGGCATCAGCGGCGCGCCGAGCACTGGTATATCGTAAGTGGAGAAGGGATCGTGACTCTGGAAGACCGAGAGATACGCCTCAAGGTCCTTGAGGCGGTGGATATTCCCGCCGGTGCCCTCCACCGGATGCGTAATGACGGCAAGGAAGATGTCGTCTACGTGGAGGTCCAGACGGGAGACTACTTCGGTGAGGACGATATCGAAAGGGTCGAAGACGACTACGGACGTATCTGATCCGTGATTTCTGAAATCAGACGCAAACCGTTCTCCGAGAAGATCTTGTCTAGACACGGCTGCGGCAGCCCCAGGGAGAGAAGATAGTCAATCTCGGCCTCGCGGGGAAAGAGGATGTTGGGAAAATCCGATCCGTACAGAATACGGTCTTGATAACGTTCGAGGAAGTCGCTGCCCAGATTGAACATGGCGCCCAACTGCGGCAGAAAAGAAAACGACGTATCCATGTAGAGACGCGGGTGATCGTCCAAAAGCGACGCGAACTCCCGATATTCCAGGGCGCCCATGTGCGCCACCGTTGCTGGGAGTTCGGGGTATCTCTCCAGAAGTTTCACGAAATGTTCGAACCCGACAAACTCGTTGCCCACGGGGCCCGTTCCCACGTGAAAGAGCAAGCGCTTGCCCTTTTCCATGACCAGTTCGTACAGGGGAAAGAGTCGCTCGTCGTGGGGATAGAAACGCTGCACCAAGAGTTGCAGTTTGAATCCGAGGACGCAGGGATTATCCAGTATCCTGGCGGCCATCGTGAGGGCATTCTTGTCGCCGGGATGGTAGGCGGCGAAACAGTAAAGATCGGGGAACTCGCGCAGTGTCTGCAAATTCCACTCATTGAGGCCTTCCGCTACGCCCTCCCGGTGCGCGTAGTTTGAATAGACTATCGCACCCACACCGTGCTCGCGCAAGTATTCTATGCTCTCGCGGCAATAGAGATGATGGATGACGTCCCAGCCGTAATCGGCGATGAACTGTTTCCAGATCGCGTCGCAGAGGCGATCTGGAAACAGGTGGACGTGGAAGTCGACGATGCGATCGGGTAAGCTGTTCATTCTGAGGATGTATCCTCCCGGTGGTGACTAAATGGCCCCTGCGTAGATCAAGCCAGTGACGATGCCTGTGATAAGCAGCAGCAACGCCAGACGACCTATCCAGCGATGAACGGTGCGGATCTTTTCGCGCATCGTCTTTCCGACCGTGAATTGCAGCCATCCCAGAAACGGTGTCAGCGCCAATGTCGCAATCGTTCCGACGCCCCAGTAGGCATGGAAGGTGTCGAACTGCGGCTGCTCTGAGATGGCGACGTAGGTTATAGCGGCGATGAGCCCTGGTAGGGCGATAATAGCCGCCAGCGCGCCCGACTGCCTGTGGATCTTCAGCCACCACCTCCTCTTGCGCTGGTAACGAGCGACTATCACAGTCGCCGACGCCAGAAGAAAAGCGGTGATCATCAATCCGGCGTGGGTCACCAGCGCCGGCGTGGCATCGTGCGTCATTCCGTTTCTACCTCGAGGCGACGGATACCGCGAGTGTCGCCGTCTTGTTTCCGAAGAGGCTGCAGAAGGCCTGCGCCTCGATATTGTCGCCGGGCGCCAGGACCATGCGGTAGCTGTATGTGAAGGTCGGGACATCAGGCTGACCATCGTAGACAAACGTTTGCAGAGCGCCGCCGTTCACCTTCACCTGCACCCTCTTGATGTAATGAAAATGCGTGAGAAACGACGGATGGGTGATTGTGACCATCAGCGTCTGCGTCGGGGCGTCGTATCTAAGCGTTACGTTTTTGGGTGCGTGTGCAAATGCGTGGCCGGGAAAGGACAGGGCAAGCAGCATCAAGCCCGCAAGGATGAAGCCGCTCTTTCTGATCAGGATGTTCGTTTTCTTTGCGCTCATCTTGACACCTCCTTGTTAACATTTCTTATCGGGGTTCTGAATCCGTTGCCTCACGGGTGCGGAAGCCGGATCTGAAGATATGAGAGAGAGAACAAAGGCTATCAAGGATCGATATGAAGAGTGAAGGAAGAAGCGGTCAGTGCCGGCCGTTCAGAGCTCCACCTCCATGTCTTGATGCAGAGCGAAACACTCCAGTTTGCTTCTCTTCTTGTTGATGATGTTGTGGCAGTCCCGCACGATCTCGTCGATGCCTTCGTCGGAGCGTTCCTGATTGTGGTGGAACAGTCCCAGTCTTTTTACCTTGCCCTCCAGGGCCAGCTTCAGTGCTTCTTTGTAAGTCGAATGTCCCCAGCCCTTGGTCTTCTTGTATTCGTGTTCGGTGAACTCGGCGTCGTGGATGAGCAGATCCACCTGCGAGACGAAATTGAGGTAGTCCTTATATTCAAGTCCGCCCGGATGCCGGAAGGAGAGTTCGTTGTCGGTCAAGAAGACAAAGGTCTTTCCCTCTTCGGTGAACTTGTATCCTACGCCCTGATTGGGATGACTGAGCTCGATAGGTATGACGGTGAGGGAGCCCATGCTGTACGGGTACGTACAGGTCTCGTGGTAGGTGATGTTCGCTTTGATGCTTTCGAACTTGACCGGAAAGTTCGGAGGCGCCATGACCTTGGAGATCATCTGCCGGACTGAAGACTGCGCGAAGGGACAGCCGAGGATTGTGATGTGGCTCTTTGAGGAATAGACCGGTTTGAAAAAAGGAAAACCCATCAAGTGGTCCCAGTGGGCATGGGTGAAGAACATCGTGTAGCGAAACCTACCCTGTGCCAAAAGGCTGCCCCCCAGCCTTCTGATCCCGGAGCCGGCATCGATGATGACTACCTCGTCCTCTTTGGTCCTGATCTCGATGCAGGTTGTATCACCGCCGTATTTAACGTAATTGCTGCCCGATACGGGAATCGAGCCCCTTGCGCCCCAACAGCGAATGATCATTAGATTTTCCTCCCGCCGCCGGCAGCGGCGCCGCTATTTCCGATCGTCACAACATCTTTTTTCTTAAACTCTTTTAGGCCGATTTGCAACCAGGAAAGGAGAATTTAAAGGAGAAGCAGGTTTTTGCTTGACAGGAGGGCCTTCCGTATATATACGGGAACAATCCGTGTAAAGACAGTTTGATAGAGTCGTTTTCCGGCCGGCTTTTTAAGTTAGATTTCTCGCTCGACGCAGAGTTAGAGATACACCCTTCCTTAGGCGTGCAAAGATACCCGCGGGGTATTTCTAAATGTACCATTTGTTCGGTTCGCGTAGCTTTTCGTATGGCATCAATGAATGTGGTTCCAGCATAGAATGTAAAGGTCATCCAAGGAGGTATCATTATGGGGAAAAAGATGTTTGGGGTTAGTATCCGAGGGGGATGGGTATTCCTGGCTGCCGCAGTCCTGACCCTGCTTCTGGCGACGGATGTCTTTGCCGGCAGTTACGCCGATACCTACGGCATGTCGGCCTCGGGCATCGCGAGAGGAAACGCCATGACCGCCATCGTTGATGACTGGTCTTCGGTCTTTTACAACCCGGCGGGACTCGGCAAGACGAAGAAGAATTTTCTGAACAACTCCGTGGCCGTCGAGGAGGAAGTGGAAGAGGCGGCTCCGGAAGGAGGGGAACCGGTCGAGGCGCCGCCGGCACCGAACTACAGCGGCTACGTCAGTGAACTGGGCCTGAACTATTTCTACACGAGCCCAAGTTTATCTACCAGCAATAGAGGCAGCAGTGTCACCGATCCCACCAGCGGTCTCAAGTTCGGGGCCGGTACCCTGGGGCTCGTCATCGATCTCAACCGCTTCTTCAAACAGCCCGACATCGTCTCCTCGGCCCGCTTCGGTTTGGGCTTGGGCCTCATCGACAAGTATCTGATGAGGATCAACGATACCTACC
>JAQULV010000226.1 GCA_028718405.1 Smithellaceae bacterium | reverse complement strand
CTTCCGATCTAGCTATCTTCTTATTCGGCCGCTTAATCGAATTTCTCAGGCCTTCTTCACGATCCGATCAATCTCTCTCAAGGTTGCGAGCAGCTCCTCCAGTCCTCCCAGCGCGATCGAATTGGGCCCGTCGCACAAGGCCCGGTCGGGGTCGGGATGAACTTCCATGAACAGTCCGTCCACTCCTGCCGCCACTGCGGCCCGGGAAAGGTATGGCACCATCTCCCTTTGCCCCCCCGAGGATGACCCTTGGCCACCGGGGAGCTGAACGGAATGCGTGGCGTCGAATACCACCGGGTGGCCCGTCTTTCTCATAAGAGGCAGAGATCGGAAATCTGCGACCAAGTTATTATAGCCGAAGCTAACTCCCCGCTCCGTGATCACGACGTTGTCGTTTCCTGCCTCTTGGGCCTTCGCGACGATATTTTCAACGTCCCAGGGCGCCAGGAACTGGCCCTTCTTGATATTGACCACTCTCGCCTTCCGCGCTACTTCCATGATGAAGTCGGTCTGACGGCAGAGAAATGCAGGTATCTGTACCACGTCCAGCACCCGTGAGGCGGCATCAATCTCTTCGAAACGGTGGACGTCGGAAAGAACGGGAATCTGAAGCCTTGCCTTGACGTCGGATAAAACGGCTAATCCTTTATCGAGTCCCGGTCCGCGGTAGCTGTTCTTCGACGTCCGGTTTGCCTTATCATAGGATGCCTTGAAGATAAAAGGAATCTGAAGCCTTCCCGTCAACTCCTTCAGAGATGCCGCAACCTCGATGACTGCGGAGGGGCTTTCGATGACGCAGGGACCGGCGATCAGGACAAAGGGCTCATCCCCACCGATGGTAACGTTTCCTATCTTCACCTTTTTCATCGCTTTCACCCTTCTTTTAAAAGTATGGTTCGTCGTTCAGGCCGTCAGTTCTTGATCGTCCGCTGCATGATTTTCTTGCGCATGGCGACCATCTTTTCCCCCACTTTAAGATCATGGCCCAGTTCGTAGGCGCTCTTGTAGGCCTTCAAGGCCTCTTCATAGAGCCCCTTCTTCTCGTAAGCTTCGCCCAATCCTGCGTAGGCGTCGTCATCATCGCCGTCCAGACGTAGGGCCAGCCGGAACGATTCAATGGCCCGGTCGCTGTCACCCTTCATGTTATAAGCGCGTCCCAAGCCGGCGTATACTGGCGCCTTCGGCGTCTTCAATTTGAGCATCTTGTTGTAGGCGGCAATGGCGCTGTCGCCCTGTCTGTTCTTTTCGTAGTGATCCGCCAGGATGCCCATGACCTCTGCATTGGGCTGAAGCGCCGCGTATCTCTCATAGGCAGCGATCGCCTTTTTATTTTTTCCTTTGTCGTAGGCGACGGCCAGACTGAAAAAGAGCTGAGGATCCTTGGCTCCCGCAGCGATGGCCTTCTCGTAGCAATCCGCAGCACGACCGTACTGTTTGAGCTCCCCGTAGGCAAAGCCCAGGTTGCTATAGACAGCAGCCTTATGCGAAGAGGTCTTGAGAATGCCGTCATAGAGCCTTATCGCATCCCAGAATTGCCTGTTCTTCAGACTAATGGCCGCCAGTCTTTCCGTTGCATCGCTGTCGCCGGGCTTTATTTCCAGAACACGACGGTAGGCCTTTACGGCCTCCTGCTCCTGTTTCGCCTTTTCCAGGGCCACGGCCAGATTGAAGTTTACGATCACCTCTTTCGGGTTGAGGGCAAGAGATTTTCGATAACTGGCGATCTCCTCCTGGAGAAGTCCTTTGCCGGCGTATGCCGAACCGAGCTTGGCAAAGGCTATAGAGTTACGAGGCTGCACCTGGACGACCTTGGAAAACCCCTTGATGGCCTCGTCGTAATTTCCCGCGGACAGATTGGCATCCGCCAGGGCGATGAGGACGTTGTTGTCCCGCGGCATCAATTTCAAGGCCGATGCGTAACTCGCAATGGCCTGGGAGGTCTGTCCCGCCTTCTCATAAGCCTCGCCCAAGCGATATCTTATGACTGCATCACCCGGCGCCAAGCGCAAAGACTCCTTATACGAGTTGGCCGCCTTTGTCCACTGATTCGACTCCCCATAGCAGAGGCCCATGTTGGCATAGCAAAGCGCGGCTTCGGCGGGATCGATCTTGGCCAATTTCTGCCAAGCGGCGGTTGCCCCCTCGCAGTTTCCCGTCTCTCTATAAAGTTTGGCGAGCTCAGCAAGACTGCTGCGATCGGTGGGCCTCACACGCGTTATCTCGATGTACTGGGCAATGGCTTCCTTTTTCTCCCCGGCGCGCACATAGAGGCTCGCGAGTGTTTTTCTCATCTCTGTATCTTCGGGCTTTGCGGCCACCGCTTTCTCCAGATAGGCGATTTGCTGAAGCGGGTTATCCGCACTTCTCGCGTACCGAAGCCAGTCCTGGGGCGTAACTTGAACGGCCAGAGGAATCGTGGCGATCGGTACCTTCCCGTATTTCACAGAGACATTGAAATCACGATTCGTCGCCGCAGCCGCGGGGGCCATCTGTCCCCGGATGACCTTGTCGACTAATTCAACACCCTTCAGAAGCTTTCGAAAATCGTTTCCCGACCCTAGCCCACCGACATCGACGGATATCCCCTTGCCCCAGAGATCGTCGGTGTCCACGTCCTTCACGACAAACTCGTCGCGATAGGTGAGTTCAAAGTCGCTCTTTCCAGTCAGCACATAGTCCCGCCCGTTTTTCTCGATCGTAAGACTATAGAACCGGGGCGCTCCACCGAAGATAGTGAAGGAGACGGCGTTCCCGATTCTGTCTACTGTGTAAGAGGCATCTTCCTCCAAATCAGAGAAGAGGCGACCGCTGGCCGCCGCGAACGAAAAAACGACGGCAAGTACCGCGACGCTGACAGCCGCCACCAGAAGGGTCTTCTTTTTTTTCCAGATCGATCCTTTGTCCATCTTGCCTCAACCCCGTGGGTGGTATCTCTTGTGAATCTCGCGGAGTCTGTCCCTGGTAATATGAGTGTAGATCTGGGTTGTCGAGATATCGGCATGACCCAACATCAATTGGACCGAGCGCAGGTCCGCTCCTCCCTCAAGCAAGTGCGACGCGAAAGAATGACGAAACGTATGAGGGTGGACCTTCTTATGCAGCCCCGCCTTCAGGGCATATCCCCTGACCAGCTTCCAGAAACCCTGCCGAGTGAGGCCCTGCCCCGACCGATTGAGGAACAGCACCTCCGACGTCTTGCCTTTGAGCAAAAGAGGCCTCGCCTTCTCTATGTAGTAGCGCAAGGCATCATAGGCCGCCTTCCCGACGGGGACAATCCTTTCTTTCTCGCCCTTCCCCAAGACAACCAGATAACCTACCTGCCAGTTCATGTCCCTCATGCGCAACGAGACGAGCTCCGAGACGCGGATCCCCGTGGCATACATGAGTTCCAGCATGGCGGTATCGCGAACCGCGGCGGCCTTCGCCGCCCCTGGCTGGGCGAGGAGCACATTCATCTCCTCCTTGCTGAGCGTGTCGGGAAGTTTCATCCACACCTTGGCGAGCTCGATATGGGCCAAGGGATTCTTTTCGATCTTCCCTTCGCGAAGGAGATACTTGTAGAAGCCCCTCAGTGCCGCCAGCGATCGGTTCACGGAAACGGCGCTCAGCCCTTCCTCTCGTCGTTTACCGAGGAAGGAAACGATTTCCGTCGAGCTCGCCCGGTCGAGTGCTTCGATCCCGGCCTCCCGAAGGTGCTCCAGGTAACTGTTGAGATCGCGACTGTAGGCCTCCAACGTATTGGTCGCCACCCGTCTCTCGACGGCAAGGAAATTAAGGTATTCATCGACAGCCCTTTCCATGGCGTGCTTTTAACGCAAATGAAAATGTGAAGCAAAGGATTTTTGGAGAGGTTCAAGACGAAAAACCCCAGGTCCTTTCGGGGCCCGGGGTTTAGATTTCGTTGGTATTGGGGATGATCTCAGACGTCTTTGCGCTTCAGCCAGGCGTCGCGGTAGAGTCTCCCCACGCAGATGA
>JAQULV010000225.1 GCA_028718405.1 Smithellaceae bacterium | reverse complement strand
CACGATATCCTCGTCCTCCGGAGTGAGCCCCGCTTTATCTATTAAGTCCGGCCAGCGCGCGAACGTTCTTCGCAATGATTCGATGCGACGCCAGTAATTTATATCTTTATGGTTCCCGGAGAGCAAGACTTCGGGAACTCTCCACCCTTTGTATTCCGCCGGCCTCGTGTAATGAGGATATTCCAACAGTCCCGTAGAAAAAGAATCGTCCCTCGCTGATTCGCTGTTACCTAGGACATTCGGAATTAAACGGGATACGGCGTCGACTAAAACCATCGCCGAGAGCTCGCCACCGGTAAGGACGAAATCACCTAACGATATCTCCCGATCAACGAGATGAGCCCTCACCCGTTCGTCGATTCCTTCATAATGCCCGCAAATCAAGACAAGCCTGCTAAGCCCTGCCAGTTCTTCGGCAATCCGCTGATTGAACACCTCACCCTGAGGCGTCAGCAGGACTACCCGGGCATCAGGCCCTTTCTCAGGTATAACCTCGGCCAGAGCCAAGTCTATGGGCTCTACCTTCATGACCATCCCCCCACCGCCTCCATAGGGGGCATCGTCGGTCATCTTATGCTTGTCGAGAGCGTACTGTCTGATGTCATGTACGCGAATATCAATGAGCTTCTTTTCTTGAGCCTTCTTCAGCAAACTGCAATCGAACGGCGAGGAAAACATTTCCGGAAAAATAGAAAGGATGTCGAAGCGAAACATAATCACAGCCCCTCCAACAACCTTACGACCATTTTCCCTTTCGCAATATCGATCTCCTTAACAACATCCCCGATCGCCGGAAGCAGAAGCTCCCTTTGTCCCCCTCTCACCACGTACACATCGTTACTGCCTGTAGGAAAGATCTCTTCTACCCGCCCCACACGGAGACCTTCTTCCGTGACGACATCAAGACCTAATATATCTTTCCAGTAGTATTCATCTTCAGCTAATGCCCCCAACTCACTGGAATCTATCATCACCAGGTAGCCTATCAACGGCAATGCCGCCTCGATGCTGTCTATTCCCTCAAGCTTGATGAAAAAACTCTGCCGCGCGATCTGAACGCTTTCTACAGTGTAATTTACGGGCAGATCACGCTCGCCTTTAATACAAACATCTTTCAAAGTTTCAAGAACTTCACCGGAATCCAAGAAGGATGCAACTTTAAAATAGCCTTTCAAGCCATGCGTCTTGACGATCTTCCCAATTTCTAGAAGTTTTGGAAATCTATTCAATTATTTCCAAGACCGTTCTCTTCTTCATCTTGGTGGAAGCTGCGCTGAGGATCGTCCTCATTGCCTTAGCCGTCCTCCCCTGCTTCCCGATCACCTTTCCCAGATCTTCCTTAAGAACCCTCAACTCGATCACGGACGTCTGTTCACCGATAACCTCGGAAACTTCGACTTTATCAGGATTGTCTACCAACGCTTGGGCAATGTACTTGATCAACTCCTTCATAGTCACAACCTCCTGACCTGTTATAAGTCCCGAACCACTCTCACACTGACCCTAACCGTATAACTATCAGATATAATAACATAGATGTGACTGTTGGGAATACGTTTAAGCTTTTATTTTAACGCCTTTTTTCTCCAGCAGTTGGCCCACCGTTAAAGTCGGTCTGACCCCCTTTGCAATCCAGTCGACCACCCTGTCCTCTTTAATAATGATCTCGGCTGGATCCTTGCGAGGATCGTAGCTACCAACTATTTCCAAGAATCTCCCATCACGGGGACTCTCCGAATCGGCCACCACGATTCTATAGAATGGCTTTCCCTTGGCGCCCATACGGGTTAATCTCATTTTGACTGCCATGACCTCTGTATTATCACCTCCTGATGAGTTTTCGACCTGATTGTCCCGACGATTCTCTCCCCGGGTCGCAAAAATGGCCTTCCCTAGGTTCTTACCCTCTAGACCGCTAAACGCGCACCTTGTTAAAGGAGGCGGATGCTATCACATATCTCATAATATTAAAAGGGGAAATTGCCTCTTCTTATGGCTTTTATACCACCTTTTGAGGTCATCTTCTTCATAATTTTTCTCATATCGATATAATTCTTCAGCAGGCGATTGACATCCTGAACGTTTGTGCCGCTACCCAGGGCAATCCGTTTGCGTCTGCTGCTATCGATGATTTGATAGTTGAGCCGTTCCTTTCTCGTCATTGAGTCGATGATCGCTGTGATCCGGACTAATTCCTTTTCATCGGGTGTTACATTCTTCAACGCCTTGATCTTGCCAAAGCCAGGGATCATTCCCAGGATATCCTGCAAAGGCCCCATCTTCTTGATCTGCGCCAGTTGATTGCGAAAATCCTCCAAAGTGAAGTCATTCTTGCGAAACTTCTGCTCCAACTCCTTGGCCTGTTTTGCATCGACCGTGGCCTGAGCTTTTTCCACGAGGGACAAAATGTCGCCCATCCCCAGAATGCGCGAGGCCATCCGCTCCGGATGGAATACCTCCAGGGCATCGATCTTTTCCCCGACACCTACGAACTTGATCGGTTTGCCGATCACCGCTTTCAGTGAAAGGGCGGCGCCGCCGCGGGCGTCACCATCCATCTTCGTCATGATCACGCCATCGATGCCCAACATTTCATCGAACTTGCCGGCCACGTTGACGGCATCCTGACCGGTCATGGCGTCGGCCACGAAAAGGATCTCGGATGGATTGATCGCCGTCTTTGTCCTCTTGAGCTCATCCATCATCTCTGAGTCGATGGCAAGCCTCCCTGCCGTATCCACGACGATGACCTCGTATCCCCTGCTGTGTGCCTCCTCAACCGCCTGGACGCATATCTTGACCGGATCGGCGATGCCCTGTGCGTCGAAGACGCCGGCCCCGATCTTCTCGCCAAGAACCTTCAACTGCTGCATGGCCGCCGGGCGATAGACATCGGCGGATACGAGAAAGACCCTCTTTCCTTGTCCGGCGAGAAGGCGCGCAAGCTTGACGGCCGTTGTCGTTTTTCCGCAACCCTGCAATCCCACCAGCATGATCGGAGCCGGAATACGGCTGCCGAACTTTATGGTACTGCTGGTTCCCCCCATCAACTCCATCAGACGGTCGTGGACGATCTTGACGACCTGCTGGCCGGGAGTGATACTATCCAACACCTCCTGCCCCACAGCCCTGGCCCTTACATCCCCGATAAAGTCTTTGACAACCTTGAAATTGACGTCCGCCTCCAGGAGGGCCATTCTAATTTCTTTTAAGGCCTCGCGGATGTTCTCTTCATCCAACTTTCCGCGGCCGCGGAGCTTTTTGAAGATTGTATCCAGTTTTTCCGTCAGATTCTCGAACATGTAGACTCACCTAACTTATTGTTTAGTAGTGACAGCCCGTACGACGCAGTTAACACCCTGGGCCTTGTTCTTAACTGCCACAGCGACCTTCTGTGCCTGATCGCGACTCTCGAAACCATCTATGATAATGCGATAGAGCTTTCCCTGTTTAGGAAGGGCAACGGGTACCACCTTGGGACGATATCCCAGAACCTTCAACTTCTTCGCAAGTTGCTCAGCCTTAACTTTATCCTTTACAGACACGACATGGACAAGAAACTTCTGCGCCCCGCTCGTGGTCTTCACACTTTCTTTTCCCTTGGCCGTCGGCGCGGATGCAGATCGACTCTTGGCGACTGGCACCGACAGGGGCATTGACACCACCTGCTTCTTGACCTGACTTCTTTTCGGTACCGAGGCCGCTTTTGCCGCCTCACCACCAACGACTGTCACTTGGGATGGATCGGGGGCGATGGGCACTGCGCCGGCGACAGGCCCCTTCCCTTCTGGCAGTGAGACAATATCCTTGCCCGCCGTTCCCTTCTTGTTAAGCGTATTATAGAACGTCAAATCAAAGTTGCCGTCGGCGGGCGCGCTTGCCACTGTTTCCTGCTTTTCTTCCTCGGCTTGAATAGACTTGGCCTTCTGCACCGGGGACAGGTCCAGCGAATTTCGGACTAATTCGGAGATCCCCAAG
>JAQULV010000224.1 GCA_028718405.1 Smithellaceae bacterium | reverse complement strand
GTTCTATTGTCAAGCGAAAAATTATTCGGTGCACGGACCGCAAAGATTTTTCTTCCTTCGTTATTTGGAACAGTGTGCCATTCACCATTGACATAAAGGATCCTTTCCCCTATACTGGGTCCGCAAAGTGGGGGTTCTCATTTAATATTTGGTATTTTCCACCGGAAGAAAGCCTTTCTTTTTAAATCGGGTACCTGCAACACAAATCCATTGCATTAGGTGAAATAAGGTGAAGCTATGACTGCAAAAAAACACGTTTATACCTTTGAAAAGGGTGATTCCAGAAACAAGAAACTCCTGGGCGGTAAGGGTGCCGGCCTTTGCGAGATGACCTCCATCGGCCTTCCTGTCCCCCCCGGGTTCGTGATTACCACAGAGGCCTGCCTTGATTATTATGAGCAGGACAGAAAACTACCGGCGGACCTTATGGAAGAAGTCGCCAAGGGGATGCGCTACACGGAGCAGAAAAGCGGCAAAGGCTTCGGCGATGTGAAGAACCCTCTTTTGGTTTCCGTCCGCTCTGGTGCGGCCATTTCCATGCCGGGAATGATGGATAGCATCCTGAATTTGGGACTCAACGACGAGACCGTCGCGGCCCTGGCCAAGAATACGAAGAACGAGCGGTTTGCCTACGACTCCTATCGGCGTTTCATTTCCATGTTCTGCCGGATCGCGCTCGGCGTACCGGGCGAGAAATTCGACCGGATCCTGGAAGAGTCGCGGGAGAAAGCGGGCGTCAGCTACGATTCCGACCTCTCCGTCGATGTCCTTAAGAAGATAGTTTCGGAATATAAAGAGTACTGCCGGGAAGCCACGGGCAGTCCCTTTCCGGCCGAGCCCATGAAACAGCTGGAGCTCGCCATCGAGGCGGTATTCCGCTCCTGGGAGTCGCCCCGTTGCATCGCTTACCGAAAGGAATTCAACATCACCAAGGACGTGGCGAACGGCACTGCCGTAAATGTCGTCACCATGGTCTTCGGAAACATGGGCGACGATTCAGCGACCGGCGTTGCCTTCACGCGCGACCCCGGTACCGGCGAGAATAAGTTCTTCGGTGAGTACCTGACCAATGCTCAAGGGGAGGACGTCGTTGCCGGTATCCGCACTCCTAAAACGATCGACCAGATGAAGAAGGAGATGCCCGCCGCCTACGAGGAGCTGGACCGAGTCCGTCACCTTCTGGAAAACCATTACCACGAAGTCCAGGATTTCGAATTCACCATCGAACGGGGCACGCTCTATATGCTCCAGACGAGAAACGGCAAGATGAATGCCATGGCGGCAGTCCGGACCTCCGTAGAGATGATGGCGGAAGGTTTGATCGGAAAAGAGAAGGCACTGCTGCGCGTAAAGCCAGCAGAGCTAGACCAGTTGATGCACAGAAGACTCGACCCCAAGGCGAAGATTACCGCTGTGGCGGAGGGGATCGGGGCTTCGCCGGGCGTGGCCGTGGGGATCGTGGTCTTCGACGCCGACGAGGCGGAACGCCTCGGCCGGACGGGAAGACGGATCATCCTGGTTCGTGAAGAAACAAAGCCCGAAGATGTCCATGGCTTCTTCGGGGCCCAGGGTATCCTTACCAGCCGTGGCGGCAAGACCTCGCACGCGGCCGTCGTGGCCCGCGGTATGGGGAAACCGTGCGTGTGCGGCTGCGAGAATATCAAGATCGATACGGAAAAACGCCTGATGACGATTGGCGAGGTCACCGTCAAGGAAGGGGAGACGATCACCATCGAAGGGGGGCTCGGTCGCGTCTACCTCGGAGAGGTGCCGACATTGGACCCCGAGTTCGGCTCCGACCTGCAGAACCTCCTCAGCTGGGCCGACGAGGCGAAGAGGCTCGACGTCATGGCCAACGCGGATACACCGGAGATGGCCTCTCGATCGCGCAGGCTCGGCGCTCAGGGAATCGGCCTTTGCCGGACCGAGAGGATGTTCAACCTGCCCGAACGGCTTCCCATCGTTCAGGCCATGATCCTCTCCGAAACGAGGGAAGAGCGGCAGCACTATCTCGACGAGTTGATGCCGCTGCAGAAGAAAGACTTCTTGGAGATCCTCAGAACCATGGAGGGCCTACCGGTCACGATCCGGCTTTTGGACCCGCCGCTCCACGAATTTCTGCCTTCGCTCGAGGCGCTGCTGCGCGAGGTAGGTTCGCTCACCGAGATCAAGGACCTCCTTGTCGCCCGCCAGAAGACAATCGACGAATTCGACCACATCCTCAAACACCAGCTCGCCTACTACGCCTCCAGCTTCGACGTGAAAGAGCAGAAGTTGGACGGTGTGGAACTGGATATGATCGAGGAGCTCCTTCAGGAAAAAGGGAAGCTCCTGACCAAGGTGAGAAATCTAACCGAGGTGAACCCGATGCTGGGACATCGCGGCGTCCGCGTGGGGCTCGCCTATCCCGAGATTTACGAGATGCAGATCCGCGCCATCTACGAGGCGACGGCAGAACTCTTTAAAGAAGGTGTCAAGGCCAGGCCCGAGATCATGGTGCCCCAGGTCTGCACTGCCGTAGAGCTCGATTTCGTGCGGGGTCTCAAAGACAAGATCTGCGCCGAGGTGGAGAAGAAGTTCGGCATGCAGGTGAAGATCAAGCTGGGGACGATGGTCGAGGTGGTCCGCGCCTGCATGCGCGCCGACCGTATCGCCGAGATCGCCGAGTTCTTCAGCTTCGGGACCAACGACCTCACCCAGGCGACCTTCTCCTTCAGCCGCGAGGACGCGGAGAACAAGTTTCTGCCCCTTTACAACAAGCGCGGCATCCTCCAAGATAACCCCTTTGAGACGATCGACGTCAACGGTGTCGGGCGCCTCATGAAGACGGCCATCGAATGGGGCCGCAGGGTTCGTCCCGAGCTAAAGGTGGGTATCTGCGGTGAGCAGGGCGGCGATCCGCGCTCGATCGAGTTTTGCCACGCGGCAGATCTGAACTACGTGAGCTGTTCGCCGTTCCGCATTCCCATCGCTAGGCTGGCGGCCGCCCATGCCCAGATCAAAGACGTGAAGATGCCCTTCTAAAGGTGGCGTGATCGGCATTCAACAACAAAAAAGGCGGCCTCAAGGAGGCCGCCTTTCTATTGGATGTGATTTAATCTAGTCGTCGCTTCCCGACTTGGTGGCGCAACCCGTCGCGGAGCAGTCAGTGCACGCAGCAGCTTTCTCATCCTTTTTCGTTTCGCACTTGGGGGCCTTCTTTCCGCCGTAATCGGTCGCGTACCAGCCCGAGCCCTTCAGGTGGAAGGTGGAAAGGGAGATCATCCTGCTGGCCTGCCCCTTGCAAAATTTGCAGGATGTCACGGCAGGGTCGCTGATGCCCTGGAAAAGCTCGAACTCCTTCCCGCATTTCTTGCATTTATACTCATAGATCGGCATAAAAAACAAACCTCCAAAGATTTATCCTAAACAAAATCACCCAAGCGATACTTCTCGCTGAAGCATTCCACGATCAGCCTCAGCTCGGAGCCGCTGACCGGGGCCAGCATCTGCCGGGTGATGGTATGTACCGTTTCTTCCTCCTGTTCCTTTTCCGCCGGCGAGGCGTCAAAGGCGATCTCGCCGTGATCGAACCGGATTACGTGGACTAGTTCGTGAGCCGCAATATACAAAAGAAGAGGGGCCAGCTTAATGAAAGAGCTTCCCCTTGCCACGGCATCGAGGATCCGGTTGTCCTGCAGGCAGATCCGGTAAAAACAGTAACTGGAATTATTCTCATCCGCTACCTTCGCGTCAGTCTGCACCTCATATTTGCAGAGATGGGCGAAAGCTCCTTCATTTACCTCGTGCTCAGCCAGGTCAGCGAGGGTCTTGATGTCATAGCGGTGTTCCTTGAGTTGGCTGCGCGTCATGCCGTAATAGCGGCTCGCCAGCGCCTCCGCGCCGGAGAAGCTCTCGGCTGCCAATGACATCTGCGTCGGGGTAAATAACTGCCCCATCATGGAACCTCTGAAGAATAATTCCTGAACTTGGCGTTAATATA
>JAQULV010000223.1 GCA_028718405.1 Smithellaceae bacterium | reverse complement strand
AGGCAGCGCAGGGGGCGGAGCGGGAAATACGCCAATCGCCGACGGTCTGTATCGATACAGAATACGACTCTTTCCGTTATTTTCGCGAGAAACTCTGCCTCATCCAGATCAAGGCCCGATACAAGACCTACCTGTTCGATCCCTTTGGGGATGCGGACTTCTCTTTCCTAGGTGACGTCTTTGCCGACCCCGCCTACCTCAAGATCATTCACGCCGGAGACAACGATGTCAGGATCTTGCGGCGCGACTATGGGTTCGACTTCGTAAATGTTTTTGATACCCACCGGGCGGCGTCACTTCTGGGTTGCCAATACCTGGCCCTGGCGACCCTGGTGAATCAGTATCTGTCCATAGATTTCGAAAAAAGCAAGAAGATGCAGCGGTCGCGCTGGGACAGCAGACCCCTTACCGACGAGCAGATCGCCTATGCGGTCGCCGATACCACCTATCTTCCCGCCCTGTACCGGACGCTGAAAAAAGAAATCAAACGCAGCGGCCTGGAAGAGCAGGCCAGACAAGCCTTCGAAGGCGTAACCAGGGCTAAGTGGCAGGAGAAGGTCTTCGATCCTCACGGTTATCGGCGGATTGCCGGGTACGATGGCCTCAACTCGCGACAGAGGAAGCGTTTGAAGGAACTGCACGCCTGGAGGTTTACCAAGGCCAAGAAGATCGACCGGGCCGTGTTCATGGTCCTGTCGGATCAGGAGATGATCCATCTGGTCAAATCGGTGTCGAAGACGCCGGAAGAGATGATCAAGGCGGGGACTCTAACGGCGGAGAAGGCCAAGCACTTCGGTGCCGAACTGGCCGCAGTGCTGGGAAGAAACTAGGGGACCTCAATACGGCATGAGTTCCGGGGGTCTTCTCTCCGGCACGTAAACGTGAGGGATCGTGCCTTCATTCCAGGCCGCCGAGACGTAAAGATTGCAATAGCAGCTTCCAAACTCGGCCACATCCGGCTCTCGGTAGACGCACGGACAGATGATATCCTTGTCTTTCTCGCGCTCTCCCGAGGCGAGTCGACAGGGGCAGGACATGTAACCGTAGCGGCCCTTGTTGACCAGCAGATCTGCGATGATATCCAGAACCCGCTCCTTGTCTTTGTTGAAGAAGTATCCCTTGGGCTCCTGAATCTTACGGAGCATCTCGTAGAGTTTTTCCGCTTCCGTCATTCTCCCAATGCCTCCTTGATGCGGTTCTCATTGAAGCCGACGATTACCTGTTTGCCGATGATGATCGTGGGGAAGGTGAGGCGAGGGTTAAGGCTTCTCACCTCCGCCATAACGGCAGCCTTCTCTTCTCCCGACAGCAGGTCTACGTCGGTGCATTCGTAACTCATATTGGAATCCGTGAAGAATCTCTTTGCCGCCTTGCAGTGGCTGCACGTGCTTAAGGTGTAAAGCTTGATCTTGGGCGTCATGGGTGCATCTCCTTCCTGTAGTTAATTCAGTATAAGGATCGGACTCCTCTTTTGTCAACGTACGGAAAAGAAAGCGGCGAGAAATAAGAAGCGGCGCTGCCCCTAGCGCAGCAATCTGTCCGCCCGCGGATCAACAAATAGGAAAAATCGACCCCGAAAATGAGCAATCCCCTTATTTCTTCGTCAGAGGAATGCTCATATAAATAATAAATCGGGCGGCTCTCTGTTCTCTTACTCTCAACGAACGGCGAGAACTGCAGGCATGCCTTCCGATCCTCTATCTCCCGTGACTGCCGCCTATAGGCAGAACGGACCGGACGTAATCCAGAGGCAGCAAACCGATTCGAATCAATTCATCAAAGGAGGCACACATGAAAAGCGATGCGAAGGTCATTGAGGCGTTAAACTCCCTGCTGGCTGACGAGCTCACGGCCACCAACCAGTATATGGTGCACGCCGAGATGGCGGAAAACTGGGGCTACGAGAAACTGCACGAACATTTCCGCAAGCGCGCCATCGACGAAATGAAGCATGCCGAGAAGCTTATCTACCGGATACTTTTTCTCGAAGGAACTCCGGTCGTAAACAACCTTCGGAAGATCTACATAGGCGCCGACGTACCCAAGCAACTGGCCAACGATCATGCTTCCGAGACGGACGCGATCAAGAACTACAACGCGGCCATCATTCTCTGCGGCGAGCATAAAGACTTCGCGACGCGGGAACTCCTTGAGTCGATCCTTCGCGATGAGGACGGGCACATCGACGGTATCGAGGAACTTCAGGACCAGATCGATCAGATGACGCTCGGTATCTTCTTGGGTACCAAGATATAGCTGGATTCAGCGCTCTTTGCCGAGGTCCGCGACCCGAGAAAGGAGGAGGGTATGAAGAGGCTCATCCTTTTACTGATAGGACTGACGGTGGTGCTGGCAGGGCCGGCGGTGGCGCCCGGCAGCGCCGTCGACCAGAAGTGCCTCCCTTCCGCCGCGGCGGCGCTGGAGTCGGATCTGCGCTCCCTGTGGTGCATGCAATCGATCCTTATGCGAGGCATGATCATCAGCAACCTCTCGGCTCTCGAGGATGCGAATACGGTGCGGGAGAAGCTCCTCTATAGCCAGCGGGAACTTGCCCAGCCGCTGGCACCGTTCTACGGTCAGATGGCCGTCGATCGTCTTGCCGCCCTGCTGCGGGAGCACGTTTCGATTGCCTCGGATGTCATGGCGGCGGCCAAATCGGCAAACGATGAAGCCGTGGAAGACGCCGAGAAGAGATGGCACGTCAATGCCGACGGTGTTGCCGATCTTCTGAGCACCGTCAATCCAAATTGGGCCAAGCGTGAACTTATCGAGACCCTCTATAAACATCTGGACTATACAACCGCCGAGATTGTGGCGCGGCTGGGGAAAGATTGGAAGACTGACCTGGAGGCTTGCGAGGGCGACGCGCAATTGATGCAGGGCTTCGCGGCGAGCCTCGCCCAGGGGGTGGTGAAGCAGTTCCCCGCTCGGTTTCCGTAGCCGGTGAGGTCCGCCGGGAATAATAGCGACTTTAAGATGGAAAGGAGAAACTTACCATGTCTGACGTGAAGAACATTCTGGTGCCGACAGATTTTTCCGAATACTCCGACCGGGCCCTGGCGCAGGCGGCCGATATCGCCGGCAAGTTTAAGGCGAAGATCTACCTGCTCCACGTCATCGACGATCTGCAGCAGTGTGCCGTCGATTACTGCATCAGCGAGGAGGTCATGGAGCAAGTCCGCCAGAAAAGCGAGATTACCTCTCGCGAGAAGCTGCAAAAAGAAGTCGACAAGATCTCTGCCGCTAAGGGGATAGAAGTCGTTTTCGACGTGAAAGTCGGGCGCCCCTATGATGTCATCCTGGAAGAGCAGAAGAGCAATAAGATCGATCTCATCGTCATCGGTTCTCACGGACGAACGGGACTGATAAAGCATCTGATCGGCAGCGTTGCGGAGAAGATCGTCCGCCATGCCGGCTGCCCGGTACTGGTCGTCCGGGCTTGATCTCCTTTTCTCTCTATCGCGCTGAAACCGGCAGGCGCCGAGGATAAAGAATGCCCTTCGCAAACACGGCAGGCGGTGTTGCACCTCCGTTGCCGCGACGGACGAAAAAGGGTGCGCAGACCTGGAGGTGACCTATGAGATTCATAAAATGGTGGCTGACGGCATTCTTTGTAATTCTACCCTGCCTTTGCTTTAGCGATGATATCCAGCCCATGTGGTTCAGTTTTATGCGCGGAGATGTGCAGGTCTATGCCCCGGATACGGGGCAGGACTGGACAAGCGCATCCGTCAATTTTCCCCTTACGGAAGGGGACCGGCTCTGGGTTCCGCAGGGCGGCCGGCTGGAGACGCGCATCGCCGGTGGCGTAGCGGTCCGGGCCGATCAAGGTACCGCCGTCGATATCCTCCGTCTCGACGCCGATTCGGTTCAGATCTATGTGGACAATGGGGGACACGTCTACATCAACGATCAGCGGGGCGGCATCAGGACCGTTCAGGTTGACGTTCCGGACGTATCGCTCCGCAGTTACGACAACACGATCAT
>JAQULV010000222.1 GCA_028718405.1 Smithellaceae bacterium | reverse complement strand
TTTTGCCTGTCAACCCAAAATTTCAACGGATTAGGTCACTTGGGAATAGGAGTGGAGGTTAACAGATATTTCAGGTCTTCGTCTTCGAAACGGATGGCGAATCCCGCGAAGGGGGAACTGTTACCTTCCTTACTGGCGAAATCGTCCCAGCCGCCGGTGAGATAGAGATGCTTTAAAATCTGGTATTCCGCCCTGCCCGTGAAATGGGGGCGATGGTCGGCTGCGAAGTCGAAAGCCTCGAAGGAGAGCTTCAGTTTGTCGTTCAAGGTAAGGTAATCCACGGCGAAACCGCCCGTCGATTCGATGATACCCCCTCGGAAGACTACATTGCGGAAGCGCTTTCCGATCTGGGCGTTGAAAAGGAGCGAGCTGCGATCATACTCTTCTACGGTCGTCGTCGCAGGTGGTGTGCCCGTCGTGTAATCCTTCACGGTTCTCTTCCCCCGCGGATCGCTGACGACTCCCAGGAGGTAGAACTTGTCCTCCTTGGGCTGGATCCTGACATCGAGAACGTGCTTGGCATCGTTCGAGCGGAAGAGATATTCACCGCGGTAACTCAGATGGGTCCGGAATTCCTCGGCCTTGTTTATGTAACGGTTGATCCCGGCCAGGCCCTCGTTGAGGTTTTTCACCGTCTCATCGTCGTTGACGAGCTTGCCGATGGTGCCTTTGCCCTGGTTGATCTTATCGGTCACCTCCTGAAGGGAAGCGACGGCCTGGTTCAGCTTGGTTGCCATGGTCTTGTCCTTGATGAGTTGGCCCATGGTGCCTTCCCCGCTCTCCAGACTCTGCGAGACGCTCTGGAGACTGGCAAAAGTCTTTTCCATGGCCGCTGTCGCAGCTCGCAGGTTGTCTATGGTTTCGTTGATCTTCGGATCGTTCGTAGCGACCATGCGGTTGAGGTTCTCGGTGAGCTGGCGCGTGTTTTCGATGAGAATGCGGAGCGAGGCCTGGTTTTCGGCAACGACCCTGTTCATATTCTCCGTGAGCTCGCGGGTGTTTTCGACGATATCCCCCAGCGACCGCTCGCCCTGCTTGCTTCCCAGGACGGAGCTGAGCGATCCGGTTACGGCCTTGATGTCATCGGCGATGAGAGCCATCTGGTTGAGCAGGCGGTCGATATCGGCTTGGCGCTCTACGCGGCCTATCTCATCGCCGGATCGGAGATAGCCCGAGGCGGGCGTGCCGGGCTTGATCTCGATATATTTCTCCCCTAGGATACCTTTCGTTTTGAGAGACGCCTGTGCATCCCTTTCCACCCGGACGGAAGGGTTGATGCGCAATTCGACCAGGGCTCTGCCATTTTTCAGGCTGATCGATTCCACCCGTCCCACTTCGACGCCGGCGATCTGTACGGACGCATCGGGAGATAGGCCCGCGACGTTATCAAACATCACTTGGACGTTGTAACCCTTTTCGAAGCTGAAACCCTTCTGGCCGACCTTGAAGGACATGTAGCCCAAGATGATCAGTCCTGCCAGGACGAACAGGCCAACTTTTGCCTCCGAGCTGATGGTGTTCATCAAATCTCCGGTTTCCTCACGAGGGTGAATCCTCCGCAATCAGCGTATATCTGCGTGGTACCTCTGCAACGACTTCGCGCGGCCGTGCCCCTGGCGGAAGGCGATGATGCCCTTCGCCGCCGCCACCGCCGCCGCCACCGTGGTGATGTAGGGGACCTTGTACTTTATCGCCGCTTTCCTGATGTAAGAATCGTCGTGTTTGCTCAATCTACCGCTGGGCGTATTGATAATCAACTGAATTTCGCCGTTCTTTATGGCGTCAACGATATTGGGTCGGCCTTCGTGCATCTTCAAGATGGGTTCCGCCGCGATGCCGGACGCAGAGAGGAACCGGTGATTCCCCGCCGTCGCCCTGATCTTAAAACCGAGCTGCTGGAAGGTCTTGGCTACCTCGGCGATTCCCTGCTTGTCCTTCTCTTCAACAGTGATAAGAACGGTCCCCGTCGCAGGTAAAACCTGTTGTGCCGCTTCCTCGGCCTTATAGAAGGCAAGCCCGAAGGAGTCGGCCAGGCCCAGGACCTCTCCCGTGGAACGCATCTCCGGACCCAAGAGAGGATCTACCTCCTGGAACATGTTGAAGGGGAAAACCGCCTCCTTGATGCCGTAATGCGGAATCGGGCGCCTTTCTGGTTTGAGGTCCGCGAGTTTCCTGCCGAGCATAACCTGGGTTGCAACGCGCGCCATCGGAAAGTTGCAGACCTTCGATACGAGGGGAACGGTGCGGGAGGCGCGGGGGTTAGCCTCCAGGATATAGACAACGTCGTTGGCGATCGCGTACTGGATGTTCATGAGACCCACGACTCCGAATTCAATGGCGATGTTTCTCGTATATTCGTAAATCGTTTCCATGTGGCGCTGGGGAATGCTGATAGGCGGAATAACACAGGCTGAATCTCCGGAGTGGATGCCGGCCAGCTCGATGTGCTCCATGATGGCCGGGACGAAGGCGTCGGTGCCGTCGGAGATGGCGTCGGCCTCGCACTCGATGGCGTTTTCCAGGAACTTGTCAATCAGGATAGGTCGCTCGGGGGTTACGCCTACGGCGGCTGCCACGTATCGTTTCAGCATCTCCTCGTCGTGGACGACCTCCATGCCGCGTCCTCCCAGGACGTAGGAGGGTCGGACCATGAGGGGATAGCCGATGCGTTTGGCGATTGCCAGGGCCTGTTCCAGGGTGCTGGCCATCCCCGAGGCGGGCATGGGGATGCCGAGCTTATCCATCATGTTGCGGAAGCGGTCACGGTCTTCGGCCAGGTCGATCGTTTCGGGCGAGGTACCGATAATCTTGACTCCTGCCTGGGCCAGGTCCTGGGCGATGTTCAGCGGCGTCTGACCGCCGAACTGAACGATGACGCCTTCGGGTTTTTCCTTTTCGTAGATGGAAAGGACGTCCTCGACGGTGAGCGGTTCGAAGTAAAGCTTGTCGGATGTGTCGTAGTCGGTGGAGACCGTCTCGGGGTTGCAGTTCACCATGATCGATTCATAGCCCTCGTCACGGAGCGTAAAGGCCGCGTGGACACAGCAGTAGTCGAATTCGATGCCCTGGCCAATGCGGTTGGGACCGCCGCCCAAGACGAGGATCTTTTTCCCGTCGTTAACGGAAACCCTGTCCGGGGCGTTGTAGGTCGAATAGTAATAGGCAGCATTCTCCACACCGCTTACCGGCACGGCGTCCCAGGCCTCAACGATCCCTAGCGCAATGCGGCGGCCGCGGATCTCCTTCTCGGGTATGTCGAGGATCTTCGCCAGATAGCGGTCGGCGAAACCTTCCCTCTTGGCAGCGATAAGCAACTCATCGGGCAATTTCTTGTCCTTGTAACGGAGGATCTCTTCTTCCCGTTCCACCAGTTCCTTCATCTGGCCGATGAACCAGGTTTTGATGTGGGTCTTCTCGTGGAGGGCCTCGACCGTGGCGCCCTTACGGAGCGCCTCGTACATGATGAATTGTCGTTCGCTGGAAGGTTCGGCGAGAAGTTCCATAAGATCTTCGAGTGACCTGGCGTGGAAATCCTTCACGAAGCCCAGGCCGTAGCGTCCCTTTTCGAGCGAGCGGATCGCCTTGAGGAAGGCTTCCTTATAATTTTTACCGATACTCATCACTTCGCCCACGGCCCGCATCTGGGTGCCCAGTTTGTCCATGGCACCCGGGAACTTTTCGAAATCCCAGCGGGAAAACTTCACCACGACGTAATCTCCCGAGGGGGTGTACCTGTCCAGTGTTCCTTCCCGCCAGTAGGGGATCTCATCGAGGGTGAGGCCGGCGGCGAGCAGGGACGAGATGAAGGCAATGGGAAACCCGGTGGCCTTCGAGGCGAGCGCTGACGAGCGGGAGGTCCGGGGGTTGATCTCGATTACGACCACACGGCCCGTCTTGGGATCGTGGGCGAACTGGATGTTCGTTCCGCCGATGACCTCGATGGCATCGACGATATCGTAGGAGTGTTTCTGGAGCCGTTCTTGAAGTTTGGAA
>JAQULV010000221.1 GCA_028718405.1 Smithellaceae bacterium | reverse complement strand
GATGAAGCCGGGATTTACGACGTCAAGCTTACGGCAAACGACGGATGGGTAAACAGTGAACCGGCGATGGTCAAGGTCACGGTGAATCTACCCATTGCCGGCCTGGCCAACGCCGTTATGGGAGATAACGGTCTGAGCGATCAGTACGATATCGTTGCCCGTTACGGCAAATCTTACCTGGCCGTTTTCAAGGAAGGCAAGACCCGCGCCGACGGAACGGCTTACAAGAATCAGAAAAAGCTTCTCTATCTGGAAGGTACCGCCTATGATCGCGGCTACGCGGAAGGGTACCTCTGCAGCGAGTCCGTCTATCGCATGACCAACGATTTTGTCTATAACTTCATCGTGGGAATGGTTGGCAGTTCGATGGGTATTGAGTCCGTAGATATGAACTATGTCGATCTTACCCTGTTGCCCACGATCAAGCAGGTTCTTGTTCTGGGCGCTATGTCGCAGCAATACGCCATTCCTCAGGAGTACATAAACGAGATGCAGGGCATCGCCGACGGCTGCCAGGACCGCGGCCTAGACGTGAGGTACGAAGACGTGCTCGCCATCAACGCCGGCTATGATTTTCTGCTGAGCGTCGAATATTCTTTGGGAAGCCTGCTGTGTAATGAGTACAGCGCCTTCGGAAACGCTACCGCGAACGGCCATCTCTACCACGGCCGCGATTTCATGTTCTCAACCGGCGGCGATATATTCTCCGACGAAGCTCTGATTCAGATCCACAAACAAACGGATGAAATGGGTAAGAAGACGGCGGGCGATTACGTTCTGGCGTCCTTTGCCGTTCCCGGTTTTGTCGGAACGCCGACGGCCATGAACCAGTACGGGCTGAGTTTCGGGATGGATATGGTTCCGAACAAACAGAACAATATCCTGGTTTCCGGCATGGGTAGTCTGCTTCTTTGCCGGAATGTCGTTGAACATGCGAAGAACATCCAGGAGGCGACGAAAATCGTTCGCAACACCGACCGCGGCGTATCGTGGCTGTTCATGGAAGCGGCCCAGGGCAGCGAGGGCATTTCGCCCAATGCCGCTGTCCTTGAAACCTGTGCGGACGGGATACTTCCCGACGGCGATGATCTATTGAACACCTTAATCGGCTTCGTGCCGGGACTCAGCAGCATTGTAAAGGGGATCGAAGGAGTAACGGGTAATGATCTTATCGTCTCCGTCGGGGATATCCTGACGGGCACCGAAAATGCGATCACCGGGGGCATTGATCTGCTCGCCCCCGTTCTCGGCGATCTCCATCCGGACCGGGGCGTTGCCGTCCGGACCCCAGATTACGTCGATCCCGAAGATTTGGCACAATACCAGGTCACCTTCCCAATGGTGGATCTGATGATCGACTCGAAAACCGAGGACACCGACGTTACTTCTCATCCGAACGCCCTGGTGTCGTTCTTCCCCATGCAGTATGAGAAATTCCCCGACGTCGTCGCTATGACGAACCATTATATACTGCCGGTGATGAACGCGACCCAGATGGGGCTATTTTATCACACGATCGACACCCTGATGGGCGGTGGCCGTGAATCGGAGTGGCGTTATCGGACGATGACACAGCTGATAACGAGATACTACGGGAAGATCGATCGCCGGACCGGGATGTGGCTCATCGACTTCTTGAACCCCGCCCGGTCTTCTTTCTACGGGTTGGGGAACATCACACAATCGGTGAAGGGCCATCACATCCTCATCGACGATACCACCCTGGATGCCTGGGTGCTCCACGGTTACTACGACGAACCTTGGGTCCATATAAATTTGAACAATTTTCTGAAATAGTCTTTCGATAAAAGGGGGCACCTGATTACCCCCCCTTTCTAAAAAAGGTGCCCCCTTTTTATCCTTGATAGCCAGATCCGTAGCATTGACTGTGACTCGCCCGGAATGACCTATAGGTACCACGTCATGGGGCGGTTAGCCGATTGGTTCAACGTCTCCGGGGGGAGCCTGAGCAATTCGGCGCATCGCAATCGTGATGCGATAGAAAGAGGGTAAGGGGAACGAGAGGATGAATACCGTTCGACCGAAGACGAACGGACGATATTCACCGGCGCGGAATCAAGATCGTACGTAAAAGGGGGAACCGTTTCTGATGCACAGGTCCTTATCATTTGTAATAGATGAGGCGAAGTAGCTTGCTCGTCCTTCTTCCCTGCTCCCATTTGTAAGCGCGGTATTTGTGAAAAAAGCGGCGTCGTCCCCGGCGCTGTAAATGCTGTGAACAGGTCTTCGCAACACGCCGGGCTGCGTTGGGCAACCGGTGTAACGATCCGGCGGCGCTGGAGCTCCATCTACAAACGGGCAATAGTCCATACAGAGTGACGGAAATAAGGAGAGCAGACATCATGGCAGGAAAGAACTTTCTCCGCCTGAGCAGAAGAGGGTTCATCAAGATGGCCGGGTCCGTAGGCGCGCTGCTGATGTTTGCCAAGCCCAGTCAACTTTTCGCAGCGTCCGAATCCGTGCTGCCGATCCGCAACGATCTCAACGTCACGATAAATCCGGCGGCGGCGACGGGCCGCGTCTTCAATCTCGTCGATCTTGCCCACGTGACCGACGTGCATATCGTCGACAACGGCAACGTGATGCGATTCGAGGAATTGCTGACGCCGGGGCATCTCGTCGATCCCGACGCATTCGACTTCAACGGCGCCGTCCATCGTGTCCAGGACGATTGTACCGTCGCCGCGTGGGACGCCGTCATCCGTTCGGTAAACAGCGAAAACGCGAACGCGCCCTTGGACTTCCTCATGAACACCGGCGACAGCACGGACAGCGACCTGAAGAACGAAATACGGTGGGCCCGGGAGATTGCCAACGGCTATCTCTCCGCAGACTATTACACCCGCGTCGCCGAACAGCAGGGCACAGATAAGGAACTGTGCAACCTCACCAGTGTCGCGGGGCTGAACATCCCCTGGTACGCCGCCTTGGGCAACCACGACACCGAATACCAAGGTTCCATAAACAACGTCGATCTTCTGGTTAAGATGATCGAGGTATCGAACCCGGATTTTTCCTATGACGATCTTTGCTTTCAGCCGGATGCCATAGACTGCTATCTGAAGGATACCAAGGGTACACCCGCCGGGCACGGCTTCTCCTATATGCCGGAGCCGCGGGAGCCCTATACGATCAAAGAAGGGTACTACTCCTTCGATCCCAACCCTTACATCCACTGCGTGGTCCTCAACACATCCAACTACCGCCGCGAGGTTATACCCGGACAGAAGCCTCTCATGGGGGCGGAGACATTTTCCGGAGGGCTCTTGGACGAGAGACAGCGCGACTGGATGAGGAGAGACATCGAAGCGCATCCAGACAAGTTGTGCCTCGTCTTCTCCCACCATCCCGAACCGATGATCGTCCTGGGATCGTTGGAGTGCGATCAGGATGACGACGTGACGATCGATCTGACGAAGATCTTGAGCTCCTATCCCAACGTCGTCGCCCATATCAACGGCCACGCCCACGAAAACCACATTACCCCGGTTGCCAATTCGACGGGCGGCGGCTACTGGATCGTCAACACTTGTTCCGTGATCGAATGGCCCCAGGAGTGGCGCCGTATCACGGTCAGGGACAACGGAAACGGTACGGGAACGATCGTCTGCCGCATGGTCAGACATACCAACACCTCCTGCCTGGACAAGGCCGAAGAAGACTTGAGCAAGAGTTCCAGCGATGTCGCTACTGCGAAGTCCACGCGAGAAGGGGCGGAAAGCGACCGGAGCGTGGAACTTGTCTTCGCCATGCCGGAGGCCGTCGCCAAGACGATCGTTGCCGCCGCCGAGGATTCCGGAGCGAGCAAATGTTTTATCGCTACGGCGGCCTTCGGTTCGCCGTTCGAGCCCGAAGTGGCGGCCCTCAGAAGGTTCCGGGACAGAAAGCTCAATACGAATCTCTGGGGAAGACTGTTCGTCAGGGGATATTACCGGATCAGTCCTCCCTTTGCCGCTTTCATCGCTTCCCGGCCGAGATGGAAGGCGGCGGTAA
>JAQULV010000220.1 GCA_028718405.1 Smithellaceae bacterium | reverse complement strand
CTTCCGATCTGTTCTGGCTCGGGAAGCCGGCGTTCCTGGAGTTGTAGCCTCGGCGCAGGATGTGGAGGCCATTCGTGCGGCCTGCGGAAAAGATTTTGTCGTCGTGACGCCCGGCATCAGGAGAGAGGGAAAGGATGCCGTAGGCGATCAGAAAAGAATTGCAACCCCTTACGGAGCCGTAGCCGCCGGGGCTGATTATCTTGTGGTGGGCAGACCGATCCGGACGGCTGCCGATCCCGCCAAAGAGGCAGATGAGATTGTCGACGAGATCGCGGAGGGATTGGCTGCATACGATGGGAAAGATTAGTGGCGCCGACCGAGGACGCGGACCACGGCGGGAGAATGCGGGGCAGGTCATCTACGGTGTCAATCCCTTACGGGAGGCCTTAGAGAGCGGGGGAGTGGAAAAGATCGTCTGCGCCGAGGGCAGACGCGGTTCGACCCTGGAGCAGATATTGACACTGGCAAGAGACAAAGGAGTGCCCGTCAGTCCTGCCGGACGGGAATATTTGGATAAGTTGGCGGGATGCTCTTTTCATCAAGGTGTCGTGGGTCTTTGCCGCGCCTATGATTACTCCAGCCTGGAAGATATTATGGCCAACCGCACGGACGCCGGCGAGGGTGATTTGATCGTAATGGTGGATGGCGTCACCGATCCCCGTAATCTGGGGGCCATAATCAGGACGGCGCACTGCCTGGGGGCTGGCGGTGTTGTAATTCCTGAGCACCACGCCGCCCCCGTGACGGCGACGGTAATCAAGGCTTCGGCCGGTGCCGCTCAGTATATCCCCGTGGCCAAGGTAGGTAATCTTTCCCAGGCGATCGACCAGCTGAAGGAGAGAGGTTACTGGATTTACGGTGCCGACGCTGACGCGGGCTGTAACGTACAAGGATATGATTACAATGGTTCTGTCTGTCTGGTTATGGGAAGTGAAGGGAAAGGCATAAGGCCGCTCGTCAGGAAGAAATGCGATTTCCTGGTGAGTATCCCCATGGCGGGGAAGGTGGATTCTTTGAACGTTGCGGTGGCGGCAGGAATCATCCTTTATGAAATGTCGAGGAAAAGGTAGTCCCATTCCATTATGGCCTCTTCCGGTCGGGAAGGAGTAAGGATATGCCGGTTTACCTATGGGAAGCGGCGACAAGAAGCGGCGAAATAAAAAAGGGCGAAATGGAGGCGGCCGACGAGACGGCGTTGCGCGTGCAGCTGCGTCGTAAGGGTTTTAAGGACGTCAAGATAAAGCAGAAGCCCAAAGATCTTGCCGAGTACTTGCCTTTCCTGCAGCCGAAGGTGCACGAGAAGGACGTGGTCGTATTCTGCCGGGTCTTCTCGACGATGATCAATGCCGGCCTTCCCCTGATTCAGTGTCTGGATCTCCTCGCCCAGCAGGAGCAGAACAAGACCTTCGCCAAGGTGATTCTGTCGATCAAGGAAGACATCGAGGGCGGTGTCAGTCTCTCCGACGCGTTGAAGAAGTTTCCGAACATCTTCGACGATCTCTTCGTGAACCTGATCGCCGCCGGCGAGAGTGGCGGTATCCTGGATACGATTCTCCAGCGCCTTTCCGGCTATCTGGAAAAGGCGATGAAACTGAAAGGTCGCGTTAAGGGCGCCATGACCTACCCAATCAGCGTGCTCGTCATTTCCATAGCCGTCGTTTCTCTCTTGCTTATCAAGGTTATTCCCGTCTTTCAGGGTATGTTCGAAGGAATGGGTGCAGCCCTGCCGGCGCCGACGCAGTTTCTCGTCACCGCCAGCCAGTTCATGCGTCATTACTTCTTCTATATGATCATATTATTGGTGGCCGTATGGTTCGCCTACAAGCGTTTTTACGCCACTGCTCAGGGTAAGTTGATCGTGGACCGCCTCGTGCTGAAAGCACCGGTGTTCGGTCCCCTGCTGAAGAAGGTGGCAGTAGCCAAATTCTCCCGGACCCTCTCCACTATGATGACCAGCGGGGTTCCCATCTTGGAGGGACTCAGCATCGTCAGTAAGACAGCGGGCAACAAGATCATCGAGAACGCCCTTATGGAGACCAGGAAGAGCATCAGCGAAGGCCGGACCATCGCGGAGCCTCTCCAGGAGACGGATATCTTTCCGCCCATGGTTGTGCAGATGATCGCCGTCGGCGAAGCGACCGGCGCTCTTGACGCGATGCTGTCGAAGATTGCAGATTTCTATGACGAAGAAGTGGATGCCGCAGTGGAGGCAATGACCGCCCTGCTTGAGCCCTTCATGATGGTGTTCTTGGGAGGGGTGGTGGGCGGTATGATCATTGCCATGTACCTGCCGATCTTCCAGATGGCGTCGGTCGTCGGTGGCTAAAAAAAATGGTCGGGATGGCGCGATTTGAACGCGCGACTCCTGCGTCCCGAACGCAGTGCCCTACCAAGCTGGGCCACATCCCGACGACAAAGCTACATATATAATTTGGTTACAGTTGTCTACCATTATTTTGGTGACAGCTCGGAAAGTCCCGTACAGCGCCGGCTGCCGGAGGATGATGGCCTGTGACGGATGGAAACCCATATAGTCAATCGGGAGGAAAGGGATAAGTGATCGTTTACGACCTCAAATGTCGCCTGGGACACAAGTTCGAAGGGTGGTTCCGCGACCGGGGTGTCTTCGAGGAACAGAGGAGCAAGAAACTCATCACCTGCCCGAATTGCGGCAGCGCCGATACGGAGTTGGTCTTATCAAGTGTTACGATTATGGGCCGAAACACCAAGGAGGCCAAGAGCATCGATTCCAAGGAGCTGTCGCCTCAGAAAGCGATGCAGATGCTCTACGAATACGTCTCGAAGAACTTTGACGACGTGGGGGACAGGTTCACGGAAACGGCCATAAAGATAAAGCAAGGTAAAGAAGATCCCCGCAACATCCGGGGGACGACCTCGGATGCCGAGGAAGAGCTCCTCAAGGAGGAGGGAGTCCAATTTGCGAAGGTCCCTTTTCCGAAATGGGACGCCTGACATGAGCATGGAGAAAACCTACCCCAACATCATCGAGACCATAGGCAATACGCCCCTCGTGGAGATCAGGAAGCTCAATCCTAATCCGCGCGTGGAGGTCTACGCGAAGATGGAGTGTTTCAATCCTGGCGGATCCATCAAGGACCGGGTCGCTCTCCACATGATAAACAAAGCGGAAGAAAGGGGAGAGCTTACCAAAGATAAGGTTATCCTCGAGGCGACCAGCGGTAACACTGGTATCGGCCTGGCACTGATTGCCGCCGCGAAAGGATACCGACTGTGTCTTACCATGTCGGAATCGGCGAGCGAGGAACGCAAGAAGATACTGAAGGCCTTGGGTGCAGAGCTCTGCTTTACACCGGCGAGCCTGGGGACCGATGGCGCCATCGAAGTGGCCTACAATATGATGCGGGAGCATCCGGGAAAGTATTTCGGAACCGATCAATTCAACAACGTCGATAACGTGGCCGCCCACTACAACGGCACGGGACGCGAAATCTGGGAGCAGACGGACGGTAAGGTAACGATGGTTGTCGCGGCCCTGGGGACGACGGGTACCGCCATGGGCATATCGAAGCGTCTCAAGGAATATAATCCCGCGGTCCGGATCGTCGGCGTTGAGCCATATCTTCAACACAAGATCCAGGGGCTGAAGAATATGAAGGAGTCTTACCGTCCCGGCATATTCGACCGGAGTCGCCTTGATGAGAAGATAAACATCCTGGATGAAGATGCCTTTGAGATGGCCAGGAGGCTGGCGCGGGAGGAAGGTCTTCTGGTCGGCATGAGCTCGGGGGCCGCGATGCACGTGGCCCTTCAGAAGGCGAAGGAGTTGGATGAGGGAATCATCGTCGTTATCCTGCCTGACGGCGGGGAACGCTATCTCAGTACGGAATTGTTTGCTGACCAGACGCGATCAACCCTCAAGATCTACAACATTCTGACGAAAGAGAAGGAATTCTTCAAGGCAACCGGACCCGGCGAGGTCAAGATGTTCTCCTGCGGTCCCACGGTCCATGAGATTCCCCACCTGGGCCATTA
>JAQULV010000219.1 GCA_028718405.1 Smithellaceae bacterium | reverse complement strand
CATGCCGGGATGGCTCGATTCGAAGGAGACCTCCGGATGGAGGCGGGCCAGGTCCTCCTGCAGGGAAGCCAGCCGCTGCTCCATGCCGCGCACCGCCGCCGCGCGCCCCGCCACCAGGGCCACCTGGTCTGGGGTGAACGGCTTCGGAAGATAATCGGCGGCGCCGCGGCGCATGGCCTCCACGGCGGTCTGGATGGAGGCGTAGGCGGTGATGACGATGATCTTGATCCAGGGACTGGACGCCGAAAGGGCGGGGATGAGATCAAGCCCACTGGCCATACCGAGGCGGACATCGACAAAGGCCACATCGAAAGACCTTCGCCCGGCCTCGCTCAGAGCGTCCTCGAAGTTGCTCACGGAGGCGATACGGTGACCGTCCGCTTCCAGACAGATTGAGAGGGTGCGGCGTATGTTGGGCTCGTCGTCGACAACGAGGATATTAAGAGAATGGTCGTTACGCGTCTTCAAATTATACCTTCCTTTTTCCCGGCACGGCTTTATGGCGCGGAATTGATCATACCCGCAATTGCACCGGTTTGTCATCTGTTTTCCAACCGTATTTTCCCCTTGCCAAGCACCTACCGCATTGTTATAGCTGTACCCGGAAGGAGCACCCATGGAAATAGGCATCATCGGACTTCCCCAGAGCGGGAAGAGCACCCTTTTTGAAATCATGACCGGCGTGAACAGTCGGGACGCCCACGGCGAATCCCATGTCCGCGGTCTGGCTACCTTTCCCGACGAACGCTTCGATCATCTGGCCTCCATCTACAAACCCGTCAAGGTGTCGCCTGCCAAAGTCCCCTTTGTGGATGTCAATGCCCAAGGCGAAAAGGCGTGGGATGCGCTCAGGCAGATATTAAGCGGCGCCGACGGTTTGGTCCATGTCATCGACGGCTTTTCCGCAACGGAGGTGGCAGAGGTCCTGAGCGCCTACCGTAAGCTCGAAGACGAACTGATTCTTTCCGATCTCATCGTTGTCGAAAACCGTCTCGCCAAGGTGGGCAAGATCCCTCCGAAATCGCTGAGCCCGCAGGACCAGGCCCATCTGAAGATCCTGCCATCTTTAAAGGATCACCTGGAGAAAGGGTTGCCCCTTCGTTCGGCGGGGCTTTCCCTTGAGGATGCCTTTTCTCTCAAGAGTTTTTCCTTCTGGACAATCAAGCCGGAGCTTATCGTGATAAACACGGGCGAGACCAATCTCGCCCTGGCGGACATATTCGCCAAAGAGGCAGGGCTGACCGAGCCGGCCATCGGCATCTGCTGCCAGTTGGAGGCGGATATCGCCGCCCTTCCCCCCGAGGAACGCAAGGAGTATCTCGCCGCGATGGGAATCACCGAGCCCGCCTTCGGACGGGTGATCCGTGCGGCTTTCTCGCTTCTGAATCGCATGTGCTTTTTTACCGTCGGTGAGGACGAGGTTAAGGCGTGGGTGATACCGGTCGGGACCAAGGCCCCGAAGGCGGCGGGAACGATTCACAACGATTTCGAACGCGGGTTCATCAAGGCGGAGGTGGTGAGCTACGCCGACTTTGTCGCCTCCAAAAGCAGTATCGCCGCGGCCAAGCAGGCCGGGAAGCTCCGGCTCGAGGGCAAGGAATACGTAGTCCAGGACGGCGACATTATCACCTTCCGGTTCAACGTCTGAGATGCAGATAACGGACGGCAAAGAAATCTGCGCCAATTGCGGCGCCAAGCCTTCCGTCGTTTACTGCGACGGCTGCGGGAAGGCCCTCTGCCGGGATTGCCGCGGCTTCGACCTGTGGGGATACGGCTGCGGCCACGTAGATACCAAGGCGTTTTGCCCCCGGTGCATGAAAGACCCCGCTGTCAACCCCTACAGTGGAGCTGAGTAGCCTACCGCCTTCATCCTCAGATAAACCTTTTGATCACCTTTCTGATAAGTCGACCGGGCAGCGTCTCCACGGCATGGACCGCAGCGTGCGGACAGACCTCGATGCAGCAATAGCAGCGGATGCAGCGGTCGTAATCGAAGGTGAGCCTCTCGCCCTGTTTCGCAACGGCGTGAGCGGGACAGATCTCCCAGCATTTGCCGCAGAGGCGGCAGGTGCCATCGTCGCAACGAGGTCTCGGCAAGAGATGCCTCCTGGCAAAACCCTGCAGGAGTCTGGGACCGTAGATCAGGGACGATTGCCGGGGAAGACGAAAATCCCGGATGGAGGGCGGATCGCCCACGATCTCGATCTCGGCGGGGACAAGGCCCAGGCGCGCCGCCTGACCCAAGGTCGGTAGTGTATCCGGCCGGACATTCAGCATCCGGCAGATGACGGTATCTACGGCAAAGGGGTCGGCGCCGGCGATGATATAGCCGAGATCGCGAGGCGTGCCGCTTTTCCCCGGTCCTTCACCCTCCATAGCCAGGATGCCGTCGACGATTGTCACCTGCGGTCTGATCCGCGCGCCGATCTGTACGAGGAGTCTCGCGAACATCTCCCGGTCGATGCCGGCGCGCATGTGCCACTCGGGCTTTCTGAAACCCACGACGCAACCAAAGAGGTTCTTCACCCCCAGCGTGAGGAGCATCTGGGCGTGCGTCTTGAGTTTGGCGAGATTGATGATGAAATCCGCCGCCGCAACATCGGCCGCGATCTCGATGGCCCCAAAGGGAGGACCGATATCGAACGGGACTGACTCCCGGAAGGGTTTCAACTCCACCGGAAGTCCGGCCAAGGCATCCGCGATGCCACCCTCTTTCACAATCCTTTCAAAGGAACCGATGGAAGGACTGTCGGCGACTGTGGGCCTGCCGCCTTTTTCCAGGACGTACTCGCAAGCAACCCTGACAAAAGTATAATGAGTCAGGACGGCCTGGTCCGGTGTCGCCTGTGAAAGGAGGTTGGGCTTCACCAGCACCTTGGCTCCCGCCCTGATGGCGCCGCCACCGCAGGCATCGAGAAGCTCGAATAGTTGCTTACGCAGACTTGTGTACTCGTATGACGATCTTTCGACGAACACCTGTGTCATGTCTCTGCCATCCCCGGAAGGCACCTGATTGCGCAGCCCCGCGCCATGCGGAGCGATCATGACATACAAAAAATGTCCTGTCAATTTGGAGGAAGCTTTGTTATAGAGCTCTCTAGTCCGAGACATCCTTTCACACCTTCCCGGAGGCGCCATGAATCAAGAACTCGAGGAATTGGTAAGGAAACATCGCGACATCCTGAAAGATGAGAAGGCCAAGACCGGCCGCCCTGTCTTCGGCACCGTCTGCTCTTACGTGCCCGTTGAAATCCTGCACAGCTTCGGCATCACCTCGGTTCGGCTCTGGGGTGTCTCCGAGAACATCGGCCTGGCCGACGAACTCATGCAATCCTTCATCTGTCCTCCGGCGCGACACCTGATGGCCTTGGGGCTTTCGGGGCACTATGATTTCTTGGACGGCATCATTCACTCTTACTCCTGCGACGCCACGTGCGGCCTGTTTAACATCTGGAAGAGAAGGTTCAATCCGCCTTTCGCCTGGATGATCTCTCCCCCTTATATCGATACGGAAGAGTCGCGGTCTTACACCGAGGCGGAGCTTGGCCAACTCATCACGGCGATCGAGGAGTTCACGGGAAAGGTTTATTCTTCAGAGACGCTCGGCACTTCAATCGCGCTGTACAACGAAGCGCGCTCTTCTTTGAGAGGCCTCTATGGGAAAAAGGGAGAAGGCGCTCCTTACGATTACAGCGATATCTATCACATGAATGTCCTTTTCCAGGTGCTGCCCCCGGAGACGTTCCTGCCCGTGATCAGAAGATATGCGGCCGCGGAAAAACATCGCAATCAGGATAAAGGGAAGAAGCGCATCCTCATCTCCGGCAGTGTCGTCAACGACGTCTCCCTGTTGCGCTCGATTGCCCAGTTGGGCGGAGTCATTGTCACCGACGACACGTGTCTGGGGCTGCGCACCCTGCAGGGCGCCATTCCCCGGGACGGAGACCCGCTGGACGATCTGATCGCCTATTACCTGCGCCGTCCGCCCTGCGCCTCGCGGGCCGATTTCGCGGCGCGGCGTATCTATCTCTC
>JAQULV010000218.1 GCA_028718405.1 Smithellaceae bacterium | reverse complement strand
TGGCAGACGCGTATCCGTCGAGCTGAGAAAGCGAAGAGGGTTCAGGAAATAGGGGGTAAATATGAAAGCGGTGCGGAGCCTGCCCTTCACCGAGGTATCCATCATGAGGTGGGCATCGTAGGCAGTGACCATGATGCGGCCCAAGAGTCTCGCCTGGGGGTGAAGTGGTCGCAGGAGCTTGCGCTGGGCGCCTAACCTCCAGGCGCTGAAAGGGACCGGCTCTATGGTTCGTCCGCCTTCCGCCTTGCTTCCTTCGACGTGGGGAAAATAATCTGAATAGCCGGGAACTACCTGAAAACGAACACGACTGTTTTTTTCAAGGTACTCGACCATCTCCGCACCGGCTCGAATATAGGCCCGCAGCCGTTGCTCCGAGTCGATACCTTTGGTAATCGACTTGAGATACGTAAAAGCCTCCTCGGGAGAGTCCTGTGCACGGGCTGCCTTCATCAGATGATTATTGGGGATCCAGATGGCGCCGCCGGACATGGCGGTGGATCCGCCATACATCGAGCTCTTTTCGACAACGAGGACCGAGGCTCCCGCATCCGCCGCCGCTAAGGCAGCTGTCATCCCTCCGCCTCCCGAACCAACGACGAGAACGTCGACCGCATCAATGGGGGCATTTTCCATCTTATCCTCCGCTTCGATACCCCAAGGGGAACGTGATTTTGAATTTATGGCATCTTGTGACGAATAACTTTAGGGATCATGAGACCCGGACTTCCTTCAGGCATCTGAATAATTGTCCGATGAGTTCGCGGGAATCTACGACGAGTTTGATTTTGACGCCCCGCAGTCCGGAACGGGTCGGTAAGTTCTATTGCGCTAGACGTACGATCCTGTTTATCAAATCCCTGTAGCTGATACCGGCGCTCTTCATAAGCATCGGGAACATCGAAATGTCGGTGAATCCAGGCAGGGTGTTAATTTCGTTGAGGTGCACCTTATTTCCCTTCACGAAGAAATCCACGCGGGCGAAACCCTTGCAGTCGCAGAGATGATAGACAGTCTCTGTCAGCGTCCTGATTTCTTCTTTTACTTTGGAGCTGAGTTTGGCGGGAATCACCACCTGTGTCCGGTTGTTCTTGTATTTTTCGTCAAAATCGTAGAAGACCCCCTCCAAGGCAAGCTCCCCCGGATCGGATATAACGAGCTTATCGTTTCCCAACACCGCCACTTCAATCTCTCGCGGATCGATTAAACCCTGCTCCACAACGATCTTATCGTCGTGCTGTGCGGCGTCCTGCACGGCTTTCTTAAGCTTCTTGAAGTCCGTTACTTTATAAACGCCGACGGAAGATCCGGAATTTGAAGGCTTGATATAGACGGGCGGAACAAACTCACGCTCTATCTTTACAAGCCACTTTTCCACGTCGCTACGACTCTTACCCCGGAGGTCGATAAAGGAAAAAGGGACTTGGCTGATCTTATACCCGGCAAGGAAGGTCTTGAAAACGGCCTTATCCATGCAGAGGCTGTAGCTCAAGACCCGGCAGCCGCAGTAGGGAATCTTTTCGATTTCGAAGAGTCCTTGCAGGGCGCCATCCTCGCCATATTTGCCATGCGTGATCGGTAAAGCGACATCGAACAGTTTGGAAAAATCGCCGCTGTCAATCCTGTTTTTCTTGGCGGGAGTCGTGATCTCGTCGGCGCTCTTCACGACGTAGAACTGGTTATCCTTGTGCCAATAGACCAGAACGAGGTTGTATCTGGTGTGATCGAATTTTTTGATGATGTTCTTGGCGGAGATGACCGAGATATCGGCCTCGTTACTGAGCCCGCCAAAGAATAGCCCCACCGTCTTCTTTTTCATATTACTCTTCTCACGAGATGCTTTTTGCAGACTTCTGTCTTCTATTAGTTGTGGTTCCGCCGGGTGACGAAGTATAGGAGAGCCCGGCAGGCGTGTCAATAAGTAATTGTGCGCCACAATCAGGTTCATGGCCAAGCGTTAGATATTCAGGGCGGTGTAATAGCCGGCGGCAACGGATTCGGCGATTCCCTCGGGACGGGCAGCATCGCCGATAATATATAGTTCTGGAATCTTTCCCTGTAGCGCATCGTGAAGACTGCGGTCGGGCCTGTCGCCCACGGAGACGACGACGGTGTCGGCGGGTAACTTTGTAATCCTGCCGCGCTCGCCCGCGACGAGAACCAATTGGTCCCTTATTTCCAGGCACGTGGAGGAGCAATGGATTTCAGCTCCGAGGATCTTCAAATGCCCCAAAAGAACGGTTCTGCCTGCCGCCACCATCTTTCCTGCCAGCTCCGGGAACATCTCGATAATGGCAACCTTCTTTTTCTGCCTCAGCAGAAACTCTGCCGTCTCACAACCGACAAGCCCGCCGCCGATGACGACGATCCTTTTACCGGTCTTCGCGCCCCTTAATACTTCCTTGGCGTTGTGGACGTGGGGCTTTTTGATGCCGGGAATGGGAAGTTCAGCCGGCGCAACACCGGTGGCGCAGACAACAGCATCGTAACGAGAAGCGATAATTTCCTCGGCAGTGATTGTCCTTTGCAACTGAACCTTGGCCCCTGCCGCGGGAAGCTGCCTGTCGAAGTAAGTGATGAGCGGAACGAGATTCTCCTTGTGCGGAGGAACTGTGGCGTAGTGGAGCTGGCCGCCCAAGCGGGGATCTTTTTCGATCAGGGTAACGTCGTGGCCACGGGAGGCGGCGATACGGGCCGCCTCCATGCCCGCAGGACCGCCACCTACGACCAGAACCTTCTTTTTCTTCACTGCGGTGGGGAGATCATAGTCGTTGTCGGTCTTACCGATGACGGCGTTGCCGGAACATACGGCGGACATCTGATGCTGGAGCTGGTTGTCTATGCAGCGACCGCAGCCGATGCAGGGTCTGGCCAGCTCATACGTTCCAGAGGCGATCATGTTGGGCAGGTGAGGCTCTGCGAGAAGTCCCCGCCCCATGAAGACGAGATCGGCCCGTTTCTTACGCAGGGCCCTTTCGGCCAGCTGCGGCTCGAAGGTTCTGCCGCCGGCAATGAGCGGAACGGTAATCGCCTTCCTGCCCAAGGCGAAAATCGGTCTTTCGCTCTTGCCCGGGACGCGTGCCATCTTCGCGATCATGCTCAGGGGAAAGGTTAGACCTTTCCCCTGACCGCTATCGGGCACGTCACGCTTTGTGGGGACAGCCCGGTAAGACATCGCGAGAACCTCGATGGCGTCGGCGCCCGCCTTTTCGAGGAGATGAGCATACATGAGACCGTCGAGAAGATTGATGCCGCCTTTCCTTCCCAGCTCGAGCAGGGAGAGTTTATAGATCACGGCGAAATCTCGTCCCACCTTCTGCCTGATCTTTCGCAAGACGTTAAGAGCGAAGGTGGCACGCTTGCGAGCGGTGCCTCCGTACTCGTCGGTGCGCCGGTTCGCCTGAGAGGAGAGAAACTGGGCAACGAGGTAGTAGCCCGTCGCATGAACCTCGACGCCGTCGAAGCCGGCCTCCTTAGCCCGCAGAGCGGCGGCGGCGTACTTATCCTCGATGGCCTTGATTTCAGCATTCGTCAGCTCCCGGGGCTCTTCGCCTTCCATGCCGATCACCATGGAATAAGGCATGGGCACGGCCGAAGGTCCCACCGGCTGATCACCTATGTTCTTTCTCTTGGCGCCACGGCCCGTATGGCTGATCTGGAGGAAACACTTGGCACCGTGACGATGGATCGCCTCTGTAAGTTTCCGGAAACCGGGGATGTATTTATCGTCGTCAATGACAAGCATGTTCTTCGTATTCAATCCCAGCGGGGCGTCGACACAGGTAACCTCACAGATGATGAGTCCCACGCCGCCTTTAGCGCGCTCCGCGTAGTGGTTGATCACCGCCTGGTTCACAAAACCGCCGTCGGACATGTTCATTCCCATAGCGGGCATGACGATCCGGTTTCTCAGTTCTACACTGCCTATCTTGGTTGCACTGAGCAAGAGAGGAAAAGATTGTTCGGTCGTCATTTCTCCTTAGCCTCCTTAATCTTGTTGCGATGGATATTGCCGCCGCCGGGTCGGTACCCCTCGAGATCCAGCGTT
>JAQULV010000217.1 GCA_028718405.1 Smithellaceae bacterium | reverse complement strand
AACCAAGCGGTTGGCCCTATTTAATCAGCGTTGTTTTCCAGATGTTTGGTGTTGATGAAAATTATGTCTTCACGATGAATAATTTCATCTACTGTGCCGGCATTCTCATCGTCTTTCTCATCGCCTGGACAATCTTCGGTGGCTTTCGTGCGGCTTTCTTATCAGCGTTAATATTCGCTCTCATTCCTCATAACCTAATTTGGTCCAATACCGCAGCTGCTGAACCGGCAGCGGTCTTATTTTCTGGGTTGGTCGTACTGAGTCTTTTCCTCTACCTGAGATGGGGGCGAGTGCGTCATCTTTTCCTGTTTCTTCTTTTAGTGCCCATCGCCTGCCAGATCAGGCCCGAGTCGGGCCTGATAGGGCTGTGGGCCTTAATCGCTGCCGTACTTATTTCTCCTCCTGATCAAGCGGGAACGGGAAGACGCAATATTATTCGTCGCCGTGAAGCCTGGAGTCTGGCTGTGATCCCTCTTGCCTTTCTACTTCCGCATCTACTGCACGTCTACGCGGTGAGCGGTGAAGCTTGGGGAGCCGAAGGCGCTAAGTTTTCTCGCCAGTTCTTCTTTGAGAATCTCATTACCAACGGCGGCTACTATTTATCGAATGGCCATTTCCCCGTTGTATTTACTATTCTGGCGCTGGTGGGACTAATCCTCGGGGGGGGGAAGAGTAGTAGCGCTACAGATTTCCGGAACAATTACGAATATGGGGACAGATATCGCCTTCTTTTGATGCTATGGTTCCTCCTCTTCTTCGGGATATTTCTATTTTTCTATGCGGGAAGTTTCGGCTACGGTGCGGACGTGCGCTTTTCCCTGGTCGGTTTCATGCCGTTGGCACTCTTGGCTGGTTTGGGTGGAGATTGGCTTTGCCGCAGGATGGAGGGAATATTCTTGGAGGGTACTGGTGGGAGGGCGGTAGTAGGGAAGGCGGGGGTTGTACTTACGTTGGTGATCGTCTTTCTCTGGCTTCAGTTCCTTCCTCTTATTCGCACGGTGGGTCAGGAAGCGTGGGCCGCGAGGTACGACCACTATTACGCGAAGAAGTTCATCGAAAAGATTCCCCGGCGGTCAGTTATTATAACACAGATACCCACAATGTTTCTGCTCTGGGGGCAGGGTGCGATCCAGACCTATGCAGGGGTCTACAATTACGATGTAATCGCCCGGTTGATGAAGACCTATGATGGGAACGTCTATTTTCATAAGAGCTACTGGTGCAACTCCGACGTGGGAAATGAAGTGAACCTCTGCAACCAAATTGGTGACATCTATAAGCTTGAACCTATCGTCACTGCCAGGGAACAGGATTTCGAATACGGCCTTTATAAAATCATAATCCGGAAATAAGATAAAGATATCATCCTGGCAGAGGCTGGAATGAGTCCGCTTGGGTGTTGTTGGAGCCTGAAACTCGACCATAAGATGCTGGTTACGCAACCCGTAATCTATTCAACAAGTAACGCTTCCCGCACTCGGTCCTCGTTGTGGTAAACGTCGCGGACGTTCCGGGCAATCTCTTCCCGTATGGTGTCTCCATTGTCGAGCTTCAGGGCTTTGTAATAGTGCCAGAGGGCCATTTCCCAAGCTTCCTCGCTCGCCTTCGTTCCAATTCCCAACGTCTCAGCACGGAGCAGCCAGTAGTTTCCCATATCGACGAACAGACGCGTATTTTCAGCACTGTTTCCAGCCACATCGCTGCCCTGTTCCATGTAAAGATCCGCCATCGGAAGCACATTGGTGCCATAATCTGGTTTGTTCCACTGGTAGTAGTACTCGAAACCAAAGCGAACATAATACTCAGCGTTGAGGGGGTTCTTAAAAATAGCTGATCGTAAGGCCGGCATGATCAGTCCGCCATATTCCTCCCATTTCTGCGTTCCCGGGCCATGAATGGGGGCGGCGCCGTTGCGTTTGTCCGTGTAGTAACGGGCTAGCTTGTAATCATAGGCTGCATTTTCTCCATCCCAAGCGATAGCCCTTCTAATACTCTCTGGCAGAGGATCAGTATCAAGATTCAGAGTGGCATTCGTCTCCGTATGACAATAAGCCTCGGACACAAAATGGCGGATACACCACATTCCCGACCAAAAAATCATGATCATCATGACAAAGAGTACGATAGCGCCTGCTCCTTTTAGGGCGAGATGATAGTGAGGAGTCTTTATATCTTTCCGCCCGTTGCGCCCTTCCAGATAGAGGGCGTTGTGGCCGATGGCGACAATTGCGACCAGGATCATAAAATTGGCCGGAATATGCAGATTGAAATCTGAGTAAGAATGAACGGCCAAGGCGCCAAGAGCTCCAATCGGAGCTAATCCGAGCCCTATGGCAAAGGGATCACTTTGGGCTAACCAGCGTTTCAGAGTCGCAATGAGATATAAGGCCATGCCGATAATGACTATCGCAACTCCCACAACGCCTCCTTCGGCAAGCAACTGGGCCCAATCATTGTGACCATATTCAGGGGCGATTTTCCGGTGTCTTTCTGTTTGGTACTTGCCTAGGGCGTAAGTGAAATCGCCTACGCCGATTCCCATTAGTTTATAATCGTCGAACATTTGCATGGTACTGTCCGTAAGCGCGGCCCTGTCTTCGTACGCCCGATCGAATAGCTCAAAACGTCCGAGGGTGTAATCTATGCCAATCACCAAGGCGTAAGCGATAGTCAGGACGCAGAGCACAACAACTATAATACTCTTATGTTTTTGATCCCGTCTTCGGGAGAGGAAGATGCCCAATATGAAGACGGCAAAGACAGCAGCAATGATGCCGCCGCGGGACGCTGAAAGGATAAGTCCCAGAGCCATAATGACTCCAGAGAAGATCACCAAGAAACGTTTGGTATAATGGCCTTCGGAAGAGAAGAAACTTAGGAGAATATCTTTGAACCCGCTTTTTCTGGCAGGACTGCTCTTCCCGGTACGTTTACCGGACAGGGCCGCGGCATATGTAATTGCCAGAACGATTCCCATCTCCATGAGGCCGGCAAAGTGATTGCGGTTGATATAAGTTCCGCGAACGTCTTTGGGGCCCTTTGTGAGTTTATACCACCATATCTTGTTGTGGCCGGAGTAGGTTTCCATGATTCCGTAAAGCGACTCAAAGCAGCAGACGACAAGAAGCAAAATCACAGCCGTTTCGATCTTTTTCCTGGAGTTCAGGGTTTGCGTAATGGCGAGAAACAGCATCCCATATACGATCCAACGAACAAGGGACATCCGGACCGGATAGATGTAAGGCGCAACAGTCCGCCAGCCCACATCCGAAATGATTGGGCTGCTGGTTCCAGCAGAGATGGCTTCGCGCCAGATCTTCAACGAGGTCGGAGAAATCGCTCCTAGGAGGAACTCAGGCAGCGGCGTCATCTGCAGCAAAAGAAAGGCAGACATTAGCATGAAGAGGAGTGCTAATGGTGTTTTCGGGAAAATCAAGAAGAACGCTTCATGGTTTTTTCCTTTTTCCCGTGTGATGTTGTTCAAAGTCAGAACGAAGGCAAGAGTAAGGATGACAAGGAAAAGGAGAGTATATGACCAAACATGTACTGCTCCGAAAAACAACGGTGCCAAAAGAACAAATAGGAGAGGGCTTATTCCCATTCGTTCTGAGAACTTCCTACCTGATAGAGTTGTTCTTGTCTTGCCAGCCATCTGATCTTAAACTCCCGTCATCCCCGCGTAGCGCGATGCCAATCCGCTTTACCGTCATTAGCAGAGGAGTAAGTATACTTTCATTTCCGTTCAAGCCAGGAATCCGGCCCAAGCCGTCCTTTGTCGCATTGAGGAACCATAATGCCTCATTGCCGCGAAAGCGGGAATTCCGGACGTTCCGCCCGGACATCGCGGAATGAGGAGCCGGTCTATTTTTCCACCCAGTGGAAAGCCTTTGTTTCGTAAGGGCGAAATTCTGCCGTAATCGCTCCGTCTGAGACAGCGTAGGGCTCCCCGCTGAAAACTTCTTTGACACGTGAGTTCGCCTTCGGCGCAGAGCTGCGGGCTATCCCGCAGCGAGCTTCGACATAAGTACCCAACGTATTCACCGCGAT
>JAQULV010000216.1 GCA_028718405.1 Smithellaceae bacterium | reverse complement strand
GTTCTTCATTGATCTGGGGACGAACGGTGAACTCTTCGTGATCAATCGCCGGGGCGAAATCTTTGCGACGTCCTGCGCCATGGGACCGGCGCTGGAGGGAATGAACATCTCCTGCGGCATGACGGCCGGTGAAGGGGCGATCACGCATTTCCAACTGGAGAAAACCTCGCTTCGCCGGCAGACGATGGGGGGCGGTCCGTCGCGAGGGATCGCGGGAACGGCGCTGATCGATCTTGTCGCCGTTCTTCTGGAGAGAAAAATTATCTCAGCCAACGGCGCCCTGGCTTCGGCTGTGGGAGCGGACGCTCTTCCGCCCCCCTTGGTTTTGACAGACGAAGGAAAGGAAAAACGGGTCGACATCGAAAGAAACATTTATCTTTCGCAGAAGGATATCCGTCAACTGCAACTGGCCAAGGGGGCAAGCCTGGCCGCAGGTCGGATGCTTTTGTCTCAGGCGGACTGCTCTATCCAGGATATAGAGAACGTGGTCATTGCCGGCGCGCTGGGGAGGCATCTTGATCTAGAGAATTTTCGGAGGCTCTCCTTTCTTCCCACTTTCCCCCAGGCCGTCTTCCATCTATTGGGGGATACGAGTTTGGAGGCGGCCGCCCGGGCATGCCGGGACGAAGCTTTTTTGAAAGAGGCCCGCCGCCTTCGGGAAACGGTCCGCGAGGTGAGATTAGCGGAAGAGCCAGCCTTCCAGAAAGAATTCATCAGCGCTCTGGATTTCTGATTCCACCTGCCTCTGCCCGGGGAAGTTGAATTGGAGACGGATTTCTGCTATTAATAATATAGATAGTATCTTCATCTTCCAAGCGGTAAATCTTGGTCAAAATAAGCGGAGTGTTGATCGGAATGAACGGTGAACAACGGACCATCGACCGGATTGCGGGCGAAGCGAGCCCGGCGCTCGTCGATCTGCTGCGACAACTGGCGTGGGATTTCACGGGCGGCGTCGGTGATGCCGTTGTCATCGTCGATGCCGAAGGTCGGATCACCTACAGCACGAAGAAATCAATCGTCCGGGATGGCAATAGTTTAGAAATTACGGGAAGAACTCTCTGGGAGTTCGGCCGGGATCTAGCCGGAGAAGAACTGCGGGGCCTTTGCGAGAGGCTGAGAACCAGCCTCGATACCTTTGCCGTCGAGTATCCTCTGCCTGACTCCGAGATGTGGTATGAAAGCCGCTTTTCGACAACAGAAGACGGCCGGGATGTCGCCATCCGGTTTAATGAAATCTCCGAGCGCCGGCGGGCATTAAGAGACCTGGCCAAAAGCGAAGAGAAGTTTTCGGCCCTTTACACATCGATGATCGAAGGAGTCGCCCTGCATGAACTGGTCTACGACGATGCGGGCACTCCTATCGATTACATCATCACCGACGCAAACCCTGCCTATGAACAGATCACGGGTATCAGCCCGGAGCGGGTCGCGGGTAGCAGGGCATCCGAGGTCTATGGCACAGGTCTGCCTCCCTATATCGATATCTATGCCAAGGTAGCCGCGACGGGAAAACCGGCGCTCTTTGAGACCTATTTCCCGCCCATGGACAAGTACTTCAATATCTCCGTCTTTTCTATGGCCAGCGGCCAGTTCACCACGGTCTTTCAAGACATTACCACACGCAAGAAAAACGAAGAACTGCTGCGTCAGAGTGAGGCCCTCTACCGTGCCGCCGGCGACTCCTTCAACTTCGGCGTTTGGATCGCGGAGCCGGATGGCAAAAGTCGCTTTGCGAGCGATTCTTGCCTGGAGCTCTTGGACATGACGCAAGATGAATTTCGTCAGTTCGGCTGGGCTAAAAGGATGTATCCCGAGGAGGTTGTGCAGATACAGGAACTCTGGCGTAAATGCGCGCTGACCGGTGAGGACTGGTCGGCGGAGATCCGTCTGCAGACCCGCGACGGCAGCGAACGCACGGTGTTATCTCAGGGCCGGCCGGTGTGGGGTAAGGACGGCCGCATTTCTTGTTGGGCCGGCGTGAATTTCGATATCACCGGGCTGAAACGTGCCGAGAGGGAATTGAGTCTTGCCCGCGATGAGTTGGAAAAGAGAGTCGAGGAACGAACGGCTGAACTCCAGAAGGTGAATGAAGACTTGGCCGCCGAGATCTCCCATCGCGCGAGAACAGAGGCGGTTTTGGAGCAGGAGAGAAAACGGTTCTACGATGTCCTCGAGCAACTCCCTGCTTACGTGATCCTCCTGACGCCGGATTACCACGTGCCTTTCTCGAATCGGTTCTTCCGTGAGCGGTTCGGCGAAGACGAGGGCCGGTGCTGCTATGACTTTCTCTTCGGACGTTCTGAACCCTGCGAGATCTGCGAGACATACACGGTATTGAAAACCAAAGCCTCTCACGAATGGGAATGGACGGGACCCGACGGCCGCAACTACCATATCTACGATTTCCCATTCAACGATACCGACGGCTCCACCATGATTCTGGAGATGGGGATCGACGTCACGGAGCAGAAGAAGGCCGAGGAGACATTGCGCTCGGTGTCTTCATACGTCCGGGGACTTCTGGAGGCCAGTCTCGATCCGCTGGTAACAATCAGCCCCGAGGGGAAGATCACCGACGTAAACAGGGCGACGGAATTGGCCACGGGTCTGGACCGTGACGCCTTGGTCGGTAGCGACTTCTCTCACTACTTCACCGATCCGGAGCGGGCCAGGGCGGGTTACCGCCATGTGCTTGCCGAAGGTCTCGTCCGTGACTATCCGCTCACCATCAGGCACTGCCGGGGCAGCGAGACGGATGTCCTCTACAACGCTACCGTCTATAAGAACGAGGCGGGCCGGATCGAGGGCGTATTTGCGGCCGCCCGCGACGTAACGGAACAAAAAGCGGCGGAAAGAAAACAAGCCGTGACCAACGCCCTGCTGGAACTCTTCCTAGTCAAGACCTCGCGCAAGGCGTATCTGGACGAAACGGTGCAGGTCATCGGGACGTGGAGCGGCTGCGAAGCCGTGGGGATCCGCATCAGGGACGAGGAAGGAAACATCCCCTACGAAGCGCATATAGGTTTCGACGAGAAGTTTCTCGCCCTCGAGAATGCGCTGACCTTGGAAAAGGACAAGTGTATCTGCATACGGACGATCCTCGAGAAGCCCCAAAAGCAGGAACGGAGTTTCGTCACCGCGGCCGGCTCCTTCTACTGCAACGACTCCCAGGGGTTTCTGGCGGGCTTGACTGAGAAGCAGATCAAAGAGTACCGCGGCAATTGCATGCGCCACGGCTTCCAGTCGTTGGCCGTCGTTCCCATCCGCTATCGTGATCAGGTTCTGGGTGCCATCCACCTAGCGGACTTCCAGCAGGATCTGGTGCCCCTGGAGAAGGTGCTGTTCGTGGAACAGACAGTGGCGCCCATGATCGGCGAGGCTGTCTACCGGATCGATGCCGAGCAGGAGCTGGAAAAGCACCGCCTGTACCTGGAAGAACTGGTCGAACAGCGGACCGGAGAATTGGAGAAACTCAATCGCGAGTTGCTCGCCGAGATATCGCGGCGCAAGAAGATTTCCGATGAGCTGTCTATGTCCAATCAAGACCTGGAGCAGTTTGCGTACGTGGCCAGCCACGATCTTCAGGAGCCGCTCCGCGCGATTTCGGGGTTTGTGGAACTGCTGAAGCGCAGGCTCGGAGGGACACTGGACGAGAAGAACGCTCAATACGTCACCTTCGTCGTCGATGGCGTTGCACGGATGCAAACCCTGATCAACGGTCTGCTCGAATATTCCCGCCTCGATTCTGCTGACAGGACCTCACGACTGACGGACGCCAGGGCAACGCTGGAGCGGGTGCTGGCGGACCTGCGGCCGACCATGGAGAAGGAAGGGGCCAGCGTGACCGTCGGACCGCTGCCCATGGTGAGGATCAACTCCGTTCAACTGGAGCAGCTCTTTCGGAACCTCCTCGGCAATGCCCTAAAGTTCCGCGACGAGGCGCCGCCGGAGATCAGTATCAGTGCCGTCCGCCAGGACGACGCCTGGCTCTTTTCGATATGCGACAACGGCATCGGCATCGACCCGCAGTATGTCCAACGCATCTTCCTCATCTTCCAGCGACTCCATACGAGGA
>JAQULV010000215.1 GCA_028718405.1 Smithellaceae bacterium | reverse complement strand
CGAAAGCGATGATCCACATGGCAAAGGCGTGGGTCTTCTTCGAGACCTTGTCCCAGCCGAAGATCCACAGGCCGATGAAGGTCGACTCCAGAAAGAAAGCGACCGTCGCCTCGATGGCCAGCGGCGCCCCGAAGATATCGCCCACGTAGCGCGAATACTCCGCCCAGTTCATGCCGAACTGAAATTCCATGGTGATGCCGGTAACCACGCCGAGGGCGAAGTTGATCAAAAACAGCTTCCCCCAGAACTTCGTCATCCGCAAATACATCTCGTCTCCCGTCCGGACGTATCTTGTCTCCATGTAAGCGACGACCAGCGACAATCCCAGGGTGAGGGGTACGAAGACGAAATGGAAGAAGGCCGTTATGGCAAACTGGATACGGCTGAGCAGCAAGGTGTCCATCGCAGAATCCTCCAATTGTTTGGTGCCGTAAAGATCAGCGGTTTTATAAAAACCTTGAAAACGGATGTGGCGAAACGCGGAATTAACGGGGCTTAAGGGACATAGTCCCTCGAAGCGCACCTATTATAACAGAAGATCGGCCGACGGGAAAGAAAAACGCCAGGGCGATTTTGGCCGGCGCGCTGATTCGCCCTCGGCGGTTGACGCGCGGTCGCCTTTCCCCTATAATCACCGCTGCCGGACTTATACAGCAAAGGGCCTTCCAGGGCGCTCTCTGCGGACGCCCGCGGGAAGGACATCCCCAAATCATCCGCAAGACGCGAGGCGAGGCCTGAGATGGATAACAGCGATTACCTGCGCTATCGTCAGATCCTAAAGGGACAGAGACTGCCCCTGGCTTTCGTTGATCTCGAAAACTTCGACGCCAATATCTCCTACGTCGCCGCCACCCAGAAAGATACGGGAAAGACGGTTCGCGTCGCCTCGAAGTCGCTACGCTGCATCGATCTCATGAGCCGCATCTTTAGCCGGGGCGGGTCGGTCTACAAAGGCATCCTGGCGTTCACCGTGGAGGAGGCCGCCTTTCTCATCTCGCATGGTTTTGACGATATCATCGTCGCCTACCCCACCGTACAGCCCTCCGATATGGAGATTATGGCCGAACTGGCCAAGGACGGAAGACGTGTCGCCCTGGTCGCCGACTCCCTGGAGCACCTGCGCGCCATGTCTGCCGCCGGTGAACAGACGGGCGCTACTCTGGAGGCCTGCCTGGAAGTCGACATGTCCTGGCGTCCCCTTCGTTCCTCACTGCACCTGGGCGTAAGGCGTTCGCCCCTGAGAAATATACCTGAAACCCTGGCCCTGGCTGAAGCAGCCCGCAGCCTCAAGGGGGTACGCATCGGGGCCTTGATGGGTTACGAAGGCCAGATCGCGTCGCTGAACGACGAACTCCCCGGCGCATGGTTCAAAAGCAAGCTCTACCGGCTGCTCAAGAAGCTCTCCATCGTGGAGTTTACCGCGCGCCGCGACAGCATCGTGGCGGCCCTCTCCCGCGCAGGTGCCGAACTTTCCACCGTCAACGGCGGAGGAAGCGGGAGCCTCATCTCCTCCGGGCAAGACCCTTATCTCACTGAAGTCACGGCCGGCTCCGCTTTCTACGCTCCAGGTCTCTTCCATCATTTCCGCGAAGTGAAATTCCGTCCCTCCGCCTTCTTCGCCCTGCAGGTGGCAAGAATCCCGGCACCGGGCATGGTTACCTGTCAGGGCGGAGGCTACACTGCCTCCGGCGCCGCAGGACGGGACAAGCTGCCCATCCCGATGCTGCCGGTGGGGTTGACACTTCTTCCCCTCGAGGGCGCAGGGGAGGTCCAGACGCCGCTGCTACTGCCGCCGGATTGTCCCGAACTCAGACCGGGAGATCCCGTCATCTTTCAGCACGCCAAGGCGGGGGAGCTTGCGGAACGCTTCACCGAGCTGTACCTCATAGAGAAGGGAAAGGTTGTGGACAAGGTCAAGACCTACCGGGGAGAGGGAATGGCTTTTCTCTAAGCCCGCTTCAGACAACAGGGAGGCAACGATGCAGCGCGATGGGAAGATCTTTTACGGCTGGTGGATCGTCGTCGGGGGTTTCATCCTCAATTTCTTAGGCATCGGCATCGGGATCAATGCCGTCGGCGTCTTCTTCAAACCGGTCGTGGATTCGCTGGGATTCAGCCGCGGCGATTTCTCTCTGTACTTCACCATCGCGGCCCTTTCTATGACCTTTGCCGCACCCCTTGTCGGCAAGCTCCTGGAGAAATACGACGTCCGCCTGGTTATGGGTGTGGGAACGACGATCCTGGCGGTGAGCTTCGCCATGTATTCCCGCTGTACGACGCTGGCGGAGTTCTACCTCCTTTCCGTTTTAGTGGGCATCGGCCATGCGGGCAGCCACATCATTCCCGTCTCCACTATGATCAGCAACTGGTTCAAGGAAAAGAGGGGGATCGCCCTGGGGATCGTCTTCACGGCGACGGGAATCGGGGGCATCGTCTTCAACCCGCTGGCCAACTGGCTGATCATCGGCTACGGCTGGCAAAACACCTACCTGATCCTGGGGATCCTGATCGGCGTCGTCTGCATCCCGACGGCCGTTCTCCTGATGAGAAGGTCCCCCGACGAGTTGGGCCTCCATCCCGATGGTTTACTGCAGATGGAGGAAGATGGCTTTGAGCCCGCGGCGGGGCTTACGCTTCTCGAATTCTCCAGGACGGCAACCTTCTGGCTGCTCGCGACCATGGTCTTTTTCATCAACATCGTCAACATGGGAATCCAGCAGCACCTCATCCCCTATCTGACCGACGTCGGCTACAGCTCTACCTTCGCCGCCAACATCATGGCCCTGTACCTGGGGTCCACCGTTTTCGGGAAACTGATCCTGGGAAGGTTCAACGACAAATGCGGTCCGACGAAATCCCTAGTCCTTTTCACGTTGGTTCTCGTCGGGGGGATCGTGTTGCTCTACGGCGCAAAGCTACGCACGCTCGTCATCTGTTTCGCTCTGGTCTACGGTTTTGGAAATGCCATCCAGACCATCATGCCACCGCTCATGACCGTCGCCAGCGCGGGGCTTTCCCACTTCGCTCTGATCTATGGAATCATGACCATCTTCCAGACTTTGGGAGCCGGGCTGGGTGTCCCGCTATCCGGCTATCTCTATGACTGGACCGGCGCCTACGATCTGTCCTTCGCCGTATATGTCGTTCTGGTGTTGGCGGCGCTATTGGCGGGAACAATGGCCATGAAGAAGGCGGCCTTCAAGACTTCCTAGAAAAATACGTCGCGATTGTATTCAGACGACCATGGTGTAGCCCTTTTCACGGAAGAGCCTGAGGCACGCGTCGGCGACGACGGAATCATAGAGGATCCCCTTCTGGGAATCGATCTCCTCCAGAGCCCTTTCCAGGCCGTGGGCGGGGCGATAGGGACGGTAAGAGGCGATGGCCTCGACCACGTCGGCCACGGCGATGATCTTCGATTCGAGCAGCAGATCTTCGTCCTTCAGTCCGTTGGGGTAGCCGGAGCCGTCGATCCGTTCGTGGTGCTCCAAAACCATCCGCGCGATCGGCCAGGGAAACTCAATGTCCTTGAGGATGTTGTATCCGAAGATGGCGTGTTCCTGGATGAGAAGCTGCTCCGTATGGCTGAGATCCGATGGTTTGCTCAAGATCTCGGCGGGAACGGCGATCTTCCCGATGTCGTGGATGACGCTTGCCATGCGGATGCCGTCGATCTGCTGCACGGTGAGATTCATCTCGTTCGCGATCGCCCTGGCGAGGTCGGCCACACGGCGCTGATGCCCGGCTGTATAAGGGTCCTTCGTCTCGACGACCATGGCCATGGCCCGGACCGTTGCCCCCAAGGATTTGCGGAGCTTACCGAAGGCTTCTCTCCTCTCCTCCTCCATCATCTTGCTGGCCGTCACGTCCTGGGCGTAGGCCACGTAGTTGATCCCTCCCTCTTCATCCTTGATGGCGTGCATGTTGATGCTCACATGGATGACGGAGCCGTCTTTCTTGTAGAACTGAGTCTCGAATCCCTTGATGGGACCGTAATCGGTGATCATCTGGAGCAGATCATTCCTGTCCTCCGGAACCGCGTAGAGTTGCTCTGCCACATTGGTAACGTTGTGAATGAGTTCCCGGGGC
>JAQULV010000214.1 GCA_028718405.1 Smithellaceae bacterium | reverse complement strand
CTCCAGATCAAGAGCCACCCTCCGGGCAGCAATCGCACCGCTTTGTATCGCCGGGACAATACCCTCGCCGGTCAGGGGATCAACGAGAGAGGCCGCATCGCCCGCCAGCAATACGCGCCTCGTATGCAGTTTCTGACGACCGCGGAAGAAGGGAAGGACGGCACCCTGCAGTGACTCCCCCACTGGGTTTTGCAGAAACTCGTAGCGGTTCTTCAGATCCTCGAAGGCGGACCGGATCCCGGGGAGGCGCGGGAAAAAGGAACCGACACCGACGGAGAAATGGTCGCCTTTAGGAAAGACCCACCCGTAGCCCTTTGGCACGGCCTTGAAATCGACGAAGACCGTCCGTCCAAATTCCTGCAGAGACCTCTCCGCACGCGGATAGATCTCTCCCTCCAGGGCGACGCCCCCTGAGGGAAAAGCAAGCCCTGCTGCCTTCGCGACTCGACTTCCCGCGCCGTCGGCAACAATGACGACCTTCGCCGACCAGTTCCTTCCACCGGAAGAGACCTCGACCAAGTCTTTCTCTTCCCGCAGGGAAGAAACCTCGGCTCCTTCAACCAATTCCGCTCCGGCCCGGACGGCTTCCGTTGCCAACAGGAGATCAAAGCGGTCTCTGCTTACCATCTCTAAGCGGAAATTCGCTGGCGCAAAACAGATATGTTCTTTGCCGACGCAGGAAAAATCGAGGCGATCAGCGACCCGCTCCACAGCGGACGAGTAGTCCAGGTCAAGGTGCGCTGCAATCTTACCGGTGAGACCTCCCCCGCAGGCCTTGTAACGGGGTATGGTCTTCTTCTCCAGCAGGACGGTCTTAAGGCCACGGCGCGCCGCTTCCCGGGCCGCCGTCGATCCGGCCGGGCCTGCGCCGACTACGATGACGTCATAGCTCATCTGATCTTTCCGCAGAGGATTTCTTGAAGAGCAATCTCATTGAATAGAGGCCGCGGTCGAAGAAAAGGATGATAAGCGCCATGAACATCAGCCCCAGGTCGCGTATGAGATAGCTCCAGTCGATACTGGCTCCCTCCGCTGTCGAAAAGCAGCCGCAGGCGATGTCCAATCCGCGGAGAAGGTCGATTGCCAGGGCCGAAGAGAAGGTGAGAAGCAGTACGGCCACGATCGCAGACCCACCCTCGACGGCAATGCCCAAAAGAAGTGCCGCACCAGCCGTCATCTCCACCCAGGGAAGGAGGATGGCTGTAGCATTTATCAACTCTGCAGGCAGGAGACGGTAGTTGTAGATGGACAACGCAAACCCGGCCGGATCAAGGACTTTGATGATCCCCGCGTAGAGAAAGATCCCTCCCAGTATCAATCGGAAGACGAAGGGTATCGTAGCGAGCTTCATCGTTTTTGCCTCTCCGTAGGATAACCCGTCTCTTGCCAAAGCGTCCAGCCGTTCTTCAGGACTCGCACGGAAACGACCCCTTCTTTTCTCAGGGCACTCGCAAGTTGCTCTCCGAGGGGGCAGGTGGCGCCGTCGCAATAGCTGATCAGGGTCTTTCCCCCGGCTGCTAATGCCTTCACCTCGGCTGCCTTCTTTGCCGCCTCGGCAGGCGGTATATGCAGCGCCCCAGGCAGATGTCCATCGTTGTAGCTCCAGGAATCACGGGCATCGAGGAAACAGACCTTCCCGGCACGATAGAGCTTCCAAGCCTCCTGTAAAGAGATGGTAGAAACACCGGGGTAAGCGGTGCTACTCCCGGCAGAGGGCGATGTGTCCCATTTCCCCAGCCAGGGAATCGCATCGGCACGGATACTTTGGCTGGCGACTCCCAGCAGCAGGGCCAACGCGATAAGGACAGCGCTTTGACGGATTGCCTTTCTCAGCTTATCTACAAGCGCCCCTTTTCCGTCAGTGGTCATGTTCGTCTCGTCCCTTTCTTTTCTTGTTGTAGTATGTGCAGAGCAGCTCCTTGCTTTCGTAAGCCTTCGTTTCGAACTGCAGTACCGGATGAACGATGTTGAAGCGGCACAGGAGAAGCTCGCTCACCTCCACAGCCAATTCATCCACCTTGCTCAGCATCTGGTCAGGAACGATGACGTGGGCGGCTAAAGCGATCTCTTCGGCCGACATGTTCCAGATGTGGAGATGATGAATCGCCGTTATCCCCTCTACCGCCTCGATCTCCCTTTGGATCGCCGTCAGATCTATGCCGGAAGGCGTTGCGTTCATAAGGATAACGAAGGTATCCCGCAGTATTTTCCAGGCGCCATAGATGATGATCGCCATGATGACCCAGGAAGCGATGGGGTCCAAGCGGTACCAGGGTTTAAAAAGCCAAACGATGCCCAGGAAGAAGACCGCCAGTGACATTAACGCATCACTTAGCATATGGAGAAAAACCCCGCGGATGTTGAGATTCTCCTGGGCACCTGCATGGAGCAGCACTGTAGACGCCAAGTTCGCCACGAACCCGACCAACGCGACCCAGATCACGATCGTGCTCGTGACCGGCTGAGGATGGAGGAATCTCTTTGCGCTTTCGACGAAGATGAATATGCCCACGCCACAAAGCAGAATGGCGTTGAGGGCCGCGGCAAAAACCTCTAGCCTCTTGTACCCGAAGGTCTGGCTGAAAGTAGGACCCCGCCGTCCCATTCGCAGCGCCAGATAGCTGATCAGAGCGGAGGTAAAGTCGCTGAGATTGTGGAGGGCGTCGGAGATGAGGGCCATACTGCCCGAGATCACTCCTCCCACTATCTGGATAATGGGGATGATGAGATTCAGCGCCATGGTGATAAGCAAGCGCCTCCCCCATGATGCTTCCCGATGATGCGCGTCTGCCGCCGCCGAGACTCCGTTAAGACCCATAGTAACGCTGTCACTCTTCCATTTCGTCAATGAAGGCGATTATAAGCAATCGACGCCCTTTTTTGAATCTTTTTTTCGGACACGGCCCGCCGCCGGTTGACGACCATAACTTTGCGGACAAAACCGCTTGACAGAAAAATCCCCTTCTATGAATATAGCCCCATCAATTTGACAGGAGATTTATTGGATCAGTTATACAGCCAACCTGGTTTTTTGCGGGAAAGGCTCGTTTATGTGTCATTGGGCCTAACATCGATCGACTGACGGAGGGCGTCTGCTATGGGCAAAATCAAGCCACACGGGCTCGGAGTGCTGGGCTATCTGCGCAAGGTAGGCGGCACATTTCTGGAGGCAGCGTTGCTCACCGTTGCTGTGATTCTCTTCTATATCTTACTTCTCTATTTTACTAAATCAGCCTGGCATATTTTTGAGATGGCCCAGTATCAGCAGGATTACGTTTCGGAATCGTCCTACAGCTATAGGATGGCAAACGACTTCCTCACTCGTGACTTCGTCGATCTTGCCGTCAGGACTACTTTGTCTGCGGTCGCAATTTGTTTTCTTGTCGCCTTCGTCTGCCAATTTCTGCACATCTCGCGTCACCTCTATTTTTCCCGGGGATTCTGGGGAAAAGTTTTTCTTTTCGGCTTCCCTCTGATCTACCTTGTTGCTCTTCACGTCAGGCATCTGGCAGCGATTACTGATCTGGATATCGCCGTTACCGCCTCTTTTGTTCCAACGGTCTGCGTATTTATGAGTTGCTTCAAATACGCCCGGGACTTGATCCCGGAGATGGAAGATCTTATCAAGAAATAAGGAATTTCTTCTCATAACGAGCTGGCGACATTTTCCATCTTATCACCGCCGCTTCAGTCAGATTTATGGATGCTCCTCATACTTTGTCTGATTGCCTTCTAAGGTAATTAGAGCCCCCTGCCTGACTTGTCAACCACCTGTGATTATGGAATAATCTATTGTCGGACCATACTGCACCACTTCGCTTGCTTTGCAGGAAAGCGTCCCCTTCTCGGGCAAGAAAACCCGTCAGATGGCCCTACCGGAAATAACGATGAAACGCATGGGAGCAAAAAAGATTTTGGTCATCGACGACGAGCGTGATTTTCTGTATGCGGTGGAGGAATTGCTGCATATAGGAGGCTACGAGGTACTGAAGGCGGAAAGCGGGTCATCGGCGTTTGCGCTGCTGAAGGAGGAAGTACCCCAGCTGATCCTTCTGGATTATAAGCTCCCCGACCAGAACGGCCTGGAGA
>JAQULV010000213.1 GCA_028718405.1 Smithellaceae bacterium | reverse complement strand
TTTTCCTGGAGGACTACAACATCCGCATTGCCCGGCACCTCTTACAGGGAGTGGATGTCTGGCTCAACACGCCGCGCCGTCCGTACGAGGCTTGCGGAACGAGCGGCGAGAAGGCCATTATCAACGGCCTTCTTAACTTCAGTATTTCCGACGGCTGGTGGGCCGAAGGTTATGACGGTCAGAACGGCTGGACGATCGGGCCCGCCGTGCACGACGTGTCCGAAGAGAAGCCCAACGCCGACGAAGACGACAGCCAGTCTCTCTTCTCCCTTCTGGAAAATACGATCATCCCCATGTTCTACGATCGTGGTACATCGGGCCTCCCGGAAAAATGGATCGCCATGATTAAAAGGTCTATGCAGACCCTGATCCCGCGCTTCAGCTCGGAAAGGATGCTCCTGGAGTACTACCACGATATGTACACGCCCACTGCCCGCCGGGAGCAACTGATCAGCAAGGACAACTACCAGCTCGCCAGAGACATCGCCGATTGGAAGAGCAAGATCCCCATGCGGTTCTCGTCGCTGCGGCTTCTGGAGTTCTCGGTCGAAGGGATTCATGGTGACACGGCCACAGTGGATCAGCCCTTCGTCGTCAACGCCTTCGTCGATCCCGGCAAGGTCGAGGAAAGCGAAATTCTCATAGAGATGGTCATCGGCCGGATAGAGGCCAGCGGCCATATGGTTAATCCCGACTGCGTGCCCTTGAAGATCACCAATCGCGCCGCCAACGGAGTTCTCACCTTTTCAACGGAATACTCCGTCCCGCGCAACGGGAATTATTACTATGGACTCAGGGTGATACCTTACAACGGCTCCCTCACCTCCAAGGAAGATTCGGGTCTGATTATCTGGGGCTAGAGAGGCGGTAAAGACGATGAGCGGGGATCGCTCGGACGACACCGAGCTCAGCAACGCGCTCGACAACAGCCGAGAAGAATGGGTCACGATCTTCCAGGCTATCGGCCATCCCACGCTCATCCTGGACCCGAGTTATACGATCCTGGCGGCCAATAAGGCCGTTTCAAAACTCCTGGGCTGTGCCGAACAGGATCTTCAAGGGAAGAAATGCTACGAGATCTTTCATAAGCCCGAGGCCGCCTCTGCGCCGCACGGCTGTCCCATGGAGATGATGCTCGCCTCCGGCATCATGGAAACGGTAGAGATGGAGATGGAAGCTGTCGGAGGCGTTTTTCTGGTTTCATGCACCCCCGTGCTCGACACCCAGGGCCGGCTGCAGCGTATCATTCACATTGCCACCGACGTGACCAAGCACCGGCGTGCCGAAGAGGCCCTCAGAAAAAGCGAAGATAGATATCGCAACTTCTTCGAAAACGCTATCGAAGGCATATACCAGAGCACGCCCGAAGGCCGCTACATCAACGTCAACCCCGCCTTTGCGCACATGTTCGGCTACGCATCCCCGCAAGAGATGATAGAGACAGTGATCGACATCAAGTCGCAGTTGTATGCCCGTCCCGAAGATCGTGAAGAGGTGACGCGTGTCTTGGCCGCGGGCGGCATCATCAAGAACCTAGAAACCGAATTCAACCACAAAGACGGAAGCCGGATCTGGATCACCATCAACGCACAAGCCGTGCGTGATCAGAACGGGAACGTTCTTTACTACGAAGGGACCACGGAAGACATCACGGAGCGCAAACGTGCCGAAGAAGAGCAGCGAAGATTCGCCGAACGGCTCCAGAGAGTGGAGAAGATGGAGGCCTTGAGTAACCTCGCCGGCGGCGTCGCCCATGATATGAATAATATTTTGGGAAGTCTGGTCGGTTACTCGGAGCTCCTTCTGGATCAGATCGCCGCGGCAAGCCCTTTGCACAGATACGCGGGCAATATCCTCAAGGCCGGACAGCGGGCGGCGGCCGTCGTCCAGGACCTGCTCACGCTAACCCGCCGCGGTGTCGCCGTGGCGGACGCGATCAACATCAATCACGTCATCGCCGAGTACATGAAGACGCCGGAGTTCGAGAAGCTAAGAGCCGACAACCCTCAAGTGATACTGAGAACGGAGTTGGAGCAAGATCTATTGAACGTGAAGGGTTCATCGGTTCACCTGGGGAAGACCTTCATGAATCTCGTATCCAATGCCATGGAGGCAATCGAAGGCAGTGGAGAGATTGTAATCAAGACGGGCAACAGGCACCTGGACATGCCAGTGCACGGCTACGACGACGTGAAAGAAGGGGATTATATCCTTCTGACCGTTTCCGACAGCGGTAAAGGCATTGCCGAGGCCGACATCGGCAGGATATTCGAACCCTTCTATACGAAAAAGGTAATGGGAAGAAGCGGAACCGGACTGGGGCTCACCGTCGTCTGGGGGACTGTCAAGGACCACGACGGCTACATAGATGTGCAAAGCAAGGTAGGGGAAGGCTCCGTCTTCAGCATCTATCTCCCCGTCACCAGGGAGAAGGAGATGACGGAAGGAGAGCGGCCGATTCCCCCGGAAGAATATCGGGGCAACGGGGAGCAGATCCTCATTGTCGACGATATGGGGGAGCAGCGTGAATTGATTCAGATAATGCTGGGTAAGCTTGGATATCGCGTGGCCGCCGTGGGCAGCGGCGAGGAAGCGGTCCAATATCTGAAGAACAATAAGTGCGACCTCATCATCCTCGATATGATCCTGGGAACGGGGCTCGACGGTCTTGACACCTATCGCCGGATCAAGGAGATCAACCCCGGCCAGAAGGCCGTCATCGTCAGCGGCTTCTCGGAGACGGAACGCGTCAAGAAGGCCCAGGAACTGGGGGCCGGCCCTTACGTGAGAAAACCCTACATCATGGAGAAAATCGGGCTGGCAGTAAGGAAAGAGCTCGATCGCTGAACCGCATTGCAGTGAGCGACTACGATAGAAATGAGGTGAATTATGTCCGAATCCAAAGAAGAGTGGCTGGCTATACTGCATACAACGGGACTGCCCGCGTTTATTCTCGACCCCGACCACGGCATCGTCGCGGTGAACAAGGCATTCCTGCAGATTATCGATCACCCGGAAGACGAGGTCTTGGGCAGGAAATGTTACGAGATAATGCACAGCGCTGATGCCAGCAGGCCGCCGCGGGAGTGCCCCATGGAGGAGATGATCGCCGAAAGACCGCTGCGGATCAGGGAGAAGGAGGTCCAAACCCGGCTCGGGACGTTTCTCGTCTCCTGCACGCCTGTTCTGGATCAGCAAGGCGCCCTCAAGCGGGTGATCCACGTCGCCAATGAAATTTCAGCGAAGAAGAAGACGACTAAACAATCCCCTGCCCGCAAAGGGAAGACACCGGCCCGTTAGTCTTTCATATCCGTGAAAAGCTCAGCGGTGATTAAAAAGCCAAAGGATGATTGATAAGATGATACTGAGCAGCAAGCCCGTCGTGAGCGGGAAATAGAAACTGAAGTTCTTGCCCCGGAAATGGAAGTCGCCCGGGAGATGCCCCAGCCACGGGAGCTTCCCGCCCAGGAGCAGAATACCGCCCAGGGCCGCTATGACGATCCCCAGGACAATCAGCATCCGCCCCAATGAAGAAAGATCACCCATCGCTTCCTCCCCTATCCCAGACGAACGGCTCGTCCGCATTGAAATCGGGCGTGAGGCAGCGGTCGTCCACTTCCTGTGTGAAGATCGTCTCGAATCCCAGATCAAGCGCCTTATCTATCACCTGATCGTATTCCTTCTTCGTGATCCTTCTTCCCCAGCGCGCATCGCTACGCAGCTTTGGAATGGGCGTGTACTGAGACATGAGGCTCAGCGGTACCGCGGGATCAAGATTGTCCCGCATGAGCTTCAGGACCGCAATGCTGTTTTGCACCTGCCCGGGAAGAACGAGATGGCGAATGATGATCCCCCGTGTCGCGACGCCTCCCTCCATCGAAAGCCCCGCACCGACCTGGCGCACCATCTCCCTGATCGCGGGGAGCGCAAAAAGATGATAGTCGGCCACCTGGGAGGCGAGCCTCCCCGCCTCTTCCAGCCCGTACTTGAAATCGGGGAGGTAGATATCGACCGCCCCTTCCAGCATGGCGATGATCTCCGGCCTCTCGTAGCCGCCGCAATTGTAAACCAAAGGGACGGTAAGTCCTTC
>JAQULV010000212.1 GCA_028718405.1 Smithellaceae bacterium | reverse complement strand
AAGCCGATCCACCCGAATAGATGCCTTTAAGCGTCGAGAAATCATGTTTGCCGCCGGCCTCAAGGTAGTTGTAAAGCATGAGCCAGATCGTCGGCACGCCGGCGGTGAACGTAACCTTCTCCTCAGCTATCACCCGACAAATAACCTCCATGTTGATTGTCTCACGGCCCGGCAAGACCTGCTTTGCGCCTACGGCCACGGCCACAAAGGGAGCGCCCCATGCGTTAGCGTGGAACATGGGTACAATGTGGAGGATGCAATCGTCTTCTGCACCGTGAAGCGTCATCGCCACGGCATAACAATGCATGACGATCCCACGTTGCGTGTAAACGACACCCTTGGGATCACCCGTCGTAGCCGATGTATAGCAAATGAGTGCGGGAGACCATTCGTCAAGATCGGCTGGAAAGTCGAACGTATCAGGGTATTGAGCAATCCAGTCATCGTAGAGGACTGCGTTTGGCAGGCTCGTTTGAGGCATTTGTCCTGTCTGAGAAAGAATGACTACCTTTTCCACGGTCTTTAGCTGATCCTTGATCAGTTCCAGAAATAACACCAAATCCTCCTCGACGAAGACGATCCGGTCCTCGGCATGATTGAGGATGTAGGCCAGGTGATGAGCGGGCAGACGGAAGTTGGCCGTATGAAGCACTGCGCCCATACAGGGGACACCGAAATAAAGCTCCAGGTGACGATGGCCGTTCAGAGCGATACTGGCCACGCGGTCGCCCCTTTTGATCCCGCAGGCAGTTAGTGCATTGGCCAGCTGGCAAGTACGTTTGAAGAAGTCACGATAAGTGTAACGGAAGGTGATGTTGTTCGGATATACAGAGACTATCTCTTTCTTGGGAAAATATTTGGCGGTCCTGAGAAGAAAAGTTCTTAGCAACAAGGGATATTCCATCATAGTGGCGTTCCTCCTTTTTCTATGTTTCGATTCTACTCCTCGGTGAGTATCTTCAGGAAACCGTATTCACCTCGGTCTTTCCGAAGGATGAACAAGAAAGAAGCAACCCATTCTCCAGGCAGGATTTCTGCCGACAGAACTAAGGAAAGATCACCTCCCCCCGCTTTCTTTATTGATGACCGGTTACCTCAGAGAAGCAAATGCGTATTTATAATAAATAGAAAAAAATATTGAAGACGGATCGGGATACATTGAGCAAATAGGAAAGTATGTATTCTTTTCACACAAAAGGAACCCTCTGTCAAGCCACAGCTGGAGACAAAGGGCGTCTTTTCAAGCAGCACTGCTGGCGACGTCCCGCATCTTTAAGATCTTCTTAATCAACAATGCGAGAATGAAAAAGGTTAGATTTATCACGACAATGGTCGCTCCGGCGGGAAGATCCAAGAAATATGACACCGTTATCCCGGAAACGATGGAAATGACGGCTGTTGCCGCCGCTATCATCATCGTGGAGCTGAAGCTCCGGGCTAACTGTAGAGCAGTCACTGCAGGAAGTACAAGAAGAGCCGATACCAGCATTATCCCAACTACCTTCATCGTTAAGACGACGGTAACGGCAGTCAGCACGATAAAAACTGTGTTGATACTCCCTGCGTTGATTCCTGAGGCCCGGGCATAATCCTCGTCGAAGCTGAGAGAAAGCAAATCATTGTAGTAGAGCAGTACGATAACGACGACTATCACGGAAAGCACTATCGCCGTCGCCACTTCTGAAGCGGTAATGGAGAGGATACTTCCGAACAGGTAACTGAACAGATCTATGTTGAATCCGCCGGCCGCACTGGAGATCATGACACCCACGGCGATTCCCAGAGAAGATACCACGGCGATTGCAGCGTCGCCGTAAAGGCGCATTCGCTCCGTTAGTTTCAGTATCCCCAGTGAACACACCGCAACTAACGGCACAGATACAGAGAGAACGGGCATATGGAAAAAAATCGCAATGGCTACGCTACCAAAGGTGGCATGGGCAAGTCCGTCGCCTATCAGGGAAAGCCGCCTCAGAACAAGAAACACCCCAAGCACAGAGCATAGTATCCCTATGAATGACCCGGCGAGCAGGGCCCTCTGTATGAACCCGAAACTTATGAATTCCATTAAGTCCATTGGTCAGCAGGCATCGTGGCGGTGGCAGATAATGTGTTGCGCGTATTCGCCGAAAAGTTGCGTCACATCCTTGGAGTGGCAGAACTCTTCAAAGCTGCCATAAAAGATAAGCCTCTTGTCGATATAGAGCAGCTTAGACGAATATCTCCCGATATTGCCCAAATCGTGAGTGACGATAATTATTGTTGCCCCTCCCCTGTTAAGATCCTGGATCAGGGCAAAGAATCTTTCCCTGTTTTCGGGATCGAGGGCTGAGGTCGGTTCATCCATGATGAGAAAATCCGGTTTATTCACTATAGCTCTGGCGACCAGAACCCGCTGTTGCTGCCCCAGAGAAAGCTCCGCAAAAGGTATCCGCGCGAGATCAGTGATATCCAGCAATCCCAGTGCCGCTCCGATCTTCTCTTCGTCATTTCGACGGAGATAGCGGGGAAATCTTTTCCTCGATATTAACCCCATCGCTACGACTTCGCGGACAGAGGCGGGAAAAAGTTGGTTGGGGTGGGCCACCTTCTGGGGGAGATAGCCGATCTTGTCCCAATGGGGAAAGTATTCCCGGCCATGGCCGAAGATGTCAACCGTTCCTCCGTAAGGCGCGAGCAAGCCCAAGATGATTTTGATGAGTGTTGTCTTGCCTGATCCGTTCGGACCCACGAGGGCCACGTAGTCTCCGGCGCCCACCGAAAAAGAAATGTTCTTCAATATTTCGGCGGTATTGTATCTGAAATTAAGGTTTCTGACTGTCAGGACATCCATTAGTGACATGACAACCCCAAGCTCAGGTTCTTCAGGTCTCGCTCCATTATTTGGGTGAAGGTTACACCCCTGTCTAACTCAACCTTCGAAACATTATGGGCAGCGTGCAGCATAAGAAGTCTGACTCCCGTTTCTTGAGCAATCGTCTCGGCGATTCGCGGCTCCACCAACTCCTCATAGAATATGTACTTACTCCCGTGATTCTTCATCGCCTGTGCGAGAAGCGCGATCCTCTTTGGGGTCGGTTCCGCGTCTGCCGTCACACCCTGATAAGCGGATATATATTGCAGATGGTAACGCCTCGCTAGATATCCGAACGCGAAGTGACCGGCATGATAGATAGTGCGCGAGTCACATTGTGAGAGCGACTTTTTAAACCTATCGTCAAGCAAACGTAATCTTTCCCGGTAAGCATCTCTATTCTTCTTATAGTACGCTTGTCCTTTGGGATCGCGAACCGTGAAAGCCGCCGCAATATTATTTACCATTTGACCGGCATTGTCTAAATCCAGCCAGATATGGGGGTCAACCATCTCCTGATGAAGATGGTCCGAATTGCCTTCCTCGCCCGATGTCAGCAACCTAACCCCTTCACTTGCGTCAACGATCAATACCTTGCGTTGGTCTACACTCTTCAGCAGATCATCTACCCAAGGTTCCATGAATTTCCCCGTATAAATGAAGACGTCCGCTTCCTGAATCTTTCTGATGTCTCCTGCCTTCGGCTCAAACGAATGAGACTCCACTCCGGGAGGCAAAAGCAGGTCGACCGCCACACGCCCCTGCCCCACTTCACGGGAAAAATCATAAAGAGGGAAAAGGGTTGTGATGACCCTCAACTTCACTGCCGGATGAAGAGGTGCCGGCGACCCTTGGCAAGCCACGATAAACGCGCAGCCTAACAGCATTCCACCAACGCATATCTTTTCCAATATCTTCTTCATCGGATCCGAGACCTCTGTCGTCTCCCATCGTCTTGGGTCCCTTGGCAGTCACGGCAAACGCCCGTAAAGTTTACCTTGAACTCTTCAACCGTGAAGGACTCAGCGGGAGAAAGATAATTATTCAACTCCTCTCCCACCAAGGGTGACATACAAACCAGCGAACCGCACAACCGGCAGCTGAAGTGCGGATGGGACGGGTTATGTTGGCAGGCAATCTCGTAATAGCTCGCCCCCCGGTTCGTTTCGATTATCCTCACGATCTTTGTTTTCTTTAGTTGATCCAGGATTCGATAAACCGTCACCCGATTGATTTTTGTCCTCAGGCGCGC
>JAQULV010000211.1 GCA_028718405.1 Smithellaceae bacterium | reverse complement strand
TGACCATTGATGAAGTCAGACAGCTTGAGAATATGAACGCTATTCCGGAAGTAGACAAGGGGGCAATATGATCGATCAAGGCGATTTAGATTACTACCTGAAGGTCTTCCGTAACACAACCATGACCAAGCGCGAGTTAGAGAGGAAATTGATAGATATTGGTCTATCAAGGAAAATGGCGAAAATTATCGCTTCAAAATGCGGGTGTCCGATGAACCCAAATGTGATAGAGTCAAGGTATCGCAGAGGTGATGCAGGGAAAGAGTGGAATAGCATAGGGTTGCTAACATAACATTAATCGGATGATCATAAATTCAAACAAAGAAAGGAGGAATGCGAAATGAACGATAAAGAAATAGAGATGATAAAAAGAGTTTTCAAGGCACAGGACAAGCTTATAAAAGTAATTAACCGAATAGACAAACTTCCCGATGCGCAGAGAAAGAAATTGGAAGCTATGAACATTGTCGGCCCAAAGGATGATAATAAAATAGCTGACCAGATAAGAGAGTGTAAAGAGATTAAAAAGTATTTCAGGACGAAAACCGAAAAGCAAAAGTCGGGCTATGAAGGACTGACTGTGGATGAGATTGTGGCCCGAATGACGCTCTAAACATCAGGACAGACTTCTTTTGTTTTCGGAATGTCCTAGTTTTAGCAGAGATGGATTTTATGGAAGAAGATAAGTAGGAATTGGTTATTTGCTGCAGCACTTCTTGTATTTTTTGCCGCTTCCACAAGGGCAAGGATCATTGCGGCCAACTTTTTGGAAAGGTTGATTCACTACAGGTTGATTTGTTCCTAAATTAAGATCAATTGATTCGATTGAGGGCATCCTGAAGGAAAATGTTGTCTTGCCCTTGAAATTGCTGATGGCTAAATCACCTTGATTGATAATATCCATTCCAATGAGAACATCGGCACCCTTAACCTTACCCTTTGAAACCAAAAGATGATGAACACCAACCTTATTCGGCAGCTCGACATTTACCAAAAACATGTCGACTATATCAGTCCCTGAAGCCGTTTCCACCTTTACTTTACCAATAGGCTCCAGCGCGCATTCTTGAACGACCTTTTCGGTTATGACAGTATTTGTCGCTCCGGTATCCCAAAGACCTTTATATATTTTTTTGCAGGGATGTCTTGATGGATCTTGCGATGGGTCAAATGCTTGCGAACAGATAATCGGTGATATAAGTTGGTTTTCTATTCTTGCTGCATGGGCAGTAAAACCATAGACTTTAAGATTCACGCGAGCCAATATGCGACCCTCGATTAAAGATTACACGGGAATGGTATGTTTGCGTATAACCATTTTCTCCCGGTTGCACCTTTTGCACCAGAAATGTTCCTAGCTTGTGGTTCTTGGAAGTTTCCGTTACCGCCTCTATCTCAGATTCATATTGACCTATTACGGACTGATCCTTAATGACAATAACTTTTCCATTATATTTCTCGACAAGTTCATCCTGGTGGTCAAGATAATACTCAAATTCTTTGCTAAGATCGGACATAACAACTCCTTTGAAGTTAAACTAGTTCGGGTTCAGGTAAAAGTCAATGATTACTTTGTTGGGCGATGCGCTACCTTAAACTAGGACATTCCAAATTTTTAGCTTCACGGAATAGACTGGGCGGGTGTAAGAACATCCGCCCTTTTTTGTACCCCGTTTTGTACCCAGAGTCATTTTGACATAATAAAAAACTACAACATTAATTGTAACCTATTGTTTTCATTGGTCGGGGCGGCAGGATTTGAACCTGCGACATCCTGCTCCCAAAGCAGGCGCGCTACCAGGCTGCGCTACGCCCCGATCTTGAGACTCTTCAAAGACATGCCCTTGGCCAGAGCTTCTTTTAACTTCTCCAAGGCCTGGGCACGGTGACTGAGACGGTTCTTCAACTCGAGGGGAAGCTGGGCCACGGTCTTCCCCAACTCCGGGAGATAGAAAACGGGATCATAGCCGAAACCGCTTTCCCCAGCCTTTTCCTTCGCTATCCTTCCCTCCCAACGGCCGACAAAGGATTCGTAGGCACCGTTGGGATTGCAGAGCACCAGGACACAACAGAAAGCAGCCGCTCTCCCCTGATCCGGCACATCCCGCAGCTCCTGAAGGAGTTTGGTAATATTATCGTCGTCCGTCGCAGCTTCGCCGGCATAGCGTGCCGAAAAGACGCCGGGCGCGCCATTCAAGGCATCGACCGTGAGCCCCGAATCGTCGGCCAGGGCCAACTCTCCCGCATACTCTGCCACGGTTCTCGCTTTCTTCAGGGCATTCTCAAAGAAGCTGTCGCCGTCTTCAACGACGTCGGGACAGTCCGGATATTCGGCAAGGGAGACAATAACGACATCCCCGCCCGCGAGGATGGATTGCACTTCCCTGATCTTGCCTTTGTTCTTTGAGGCCAATACGATTTTGATCTTCCTACTCCCCGAGGCACCGCTTCTGTTTGCCGATCAGAGTTTCAATTCCCTTCGCGGCCAGCTCCGTCATCTGCGCCAGCTGCTCTTTTCCGAAGGGCACCTTTTCAGCCGTACCCTGCACTTCGACAAAAAGGCCCTGTCCCGTCATCACAAAATTCATGTCCACTTCGGCCCGGGAATCCTCCTGATAAGAGAGATCAAGCATGAGCTCTCCCTCGACGATGCCGACACTGACGGCGGACACATGATCCCGGATGGGAATCTCGTTGATGATGCCCTCGGCCTTCATCTTGCGGAAGAGATCCACCAAGGCCACAAAGCCGCCGGTAATCGAGGCTGTCCTCGTCCCGCCGTCGGCCTGGATCACGTCGCAATCTATGTAGATCGTCCTCTCTCCGAACCGGGTGAGATCCGTCACGGTGCGCAGTGACCGGCCGATGAGTCTTTGTATCTCGTGCGTCCTCCCGCCGAGCTTCCCCTTCGTCGACTCCCGCGGAGAGCGCGTGTGCGTCGAGGCCGGCAGCATGCTGTACTCCGAGGTCAGCCAGCCCGTCCCCGAATTCTTCAGAAAAGCCGGCACTCCGTCTTCCAGAGACGCAGTGCAGATTACCTTCGTGTTGCCCATCTCGATAAGGACCGATCCGTGGGGATGACTGAGGAACTTCCTGGTGATCTTCACGTCTCTCAATTCATCGCCCTTGCGGCCATCCACCCTTGCAACCATCTCGCTTCGCCTCACTGCAAGTAAGCCTTGATCGCCGCAGCCATTTCCCTGGCCAGCATCTCTTCCGTTTTCTCGTCGGCGAGCAGCTTTCTCTCCTCCGGATTGGTCGCAAAACCCATCTCCACGACTACGGCCGGCACATCGATTCCTTCCAGAAGCGCCATGGGCGCCTCACGCAACCCCCGACCCTTGCGAGGAAAGACGTTCCCCAGATATTTCTCTAAGACCTGTGCGAGCCTCACGCTTTCGTTGAGACTGCGTGTTCTTCCCATGTCGCGGATGATCTCCTGCGAGCCGTCGTCGGCTTTCGTCGATTTTGCAAAGCCGGGAAAGTAAAATTCAAATCCCGAGGCGTCCTTTCCGAAACCGGCATTGACATGGATACTGATCAAGGCATCGGGGCGCAGTGCCTTGATGGCCGACACACGCTGCGCCGAACTCATCTCGCGGTCGGTGCTCCGCGTGAGCTTCACCTGAACGCCCGGTACGTGTGCCATGTCCTTCTCGATCAGCCGCGCAACTTTCAGTGTGATATCCTTTTCGTAGAGCTTGTCTCCGATGGCGACGCCATGATCGCCCCCGCCGTGGCCAGCGTCGATCACGACGACCTTCGTCGCCTCCGCCTTCGTTTCGGCCGCCCACAGAAAGCAGGTGAGCACTGCCACACAGAAGAGAGATACGATCCCGATCCGTCTCATTGTCATATGCTGTTCCATATCCATCTCAAACCTTTCACGGCAGAGGGTTCATACTGCAAACGTGCGAGTCCTGTCAATCACAAAGGCCCTAGACTCGCAAGCGCTCCACAGAGACGACGTTCTTCAACTTCTTGATCGTCGCCGCAATCCGGTTGAACTCTTCGAGGTCGCTCACATCAATGACGAAATCGAAGACGGCGTTTATCCCCTGTCCCGTTTGCACTTCCGCATGAATGATATTCACATCGAGAGAAGATA
>JAQULV010000210.1 GCA_028718405.1 Smithellaceae bacterium | reverse complement strand
CTTTTCAAAATCCTCTCCCGGGCCGAACTGGGTTGGATTTACGTAGACGCTGACAACCAGAAGTTCCCCTCTTCTGCGTCCCTCTCTCATCAAGCTCAGATGGCCTTCATGGAGATAACCCATGGTGGGAACGAAAGCGATTCGCTCTCCCTCCCCGCGCACCCGCGAGGAAAGATCCCTCATCTCGCCAATCGACTCTATGAGCCTCATCACCTTCGCAACCTCAAAAAAAAGCCTCACGTCGCAAGACGAGAGGCTATTTATCTCGGGTTGGCCGGCAATTACCGGATCCTGTCACCCATATCCCCCGTCTCGGTCCACACCTTTGATGGATCCAAGCGGCGTATTTCTGCTAACAAAAGGTTTCTTTTTTGTCAAGACAATTTTCCGTCCCGGCACCGCGCGGTCAGTGGATCAATTCGGCCTCAAAATACGCCCCGTCAATACGCAGAACATAAGACGTTATTCCACCGGGTGGGGGATTCTCTGCCCCGGCTTTCCTTAATTCGTCTGCCGTTAGATTACGACTGAGAACGGTGACCTCCGGGTGAGGCGAACTTTGCGGAAACGGCATCGTTTCCCTGCACAGAAACATCATCCCGTTTTCGAGGATGACCGGCTGGGTAGGATCAACTCCGGCGAGTTCTCCGTCGAGACGCGAGACAGCTACTATTGAATAGCCGGCGATATCGTCCTCCTCTGCGTGGACCAAGGCTCCCCCAATCCACAGGGCGCAGATTATAAGGATACAGACTATAGACTTTGCGCCGCATCTCATGATCAACTCCTTCTAATTCACTTTTTTATCAATTCCCTCGTAATGTTGCTCAAACGCCCGAATTCCTCCGGAGTTAACGTCTCGCCTCTTCTTCCCCCATCAATCCCCGCCGCCGACAAAACCGATTCCAGTGTCGAGATGTCTCTTCCGAACAGGCCTGAGCCTTTCAAGTTATTGAACAAGGTTTTACGCCGCTGCGCAAAAGACGCCTTAACCAAGCGAGTGAAGAATCCCTCGTCCGTCAACTCCGTAAGGGGCCGCTCCCTTATGGAAATACGTATTACCTGAGAATGTACCCGCGGCGGAGGGAAGAAGCATGTCGGCGGGACATCAAGGATGGTGCTCACCTGCGCGTACATGTTAACCAAGACGGTTGGTATCCCGTATTCCTTCGTTCCCGGCACGGCTGACAGGCGCTCTGCAACCTCCCGCTGCATCATGAGAACCATCTCGCTGATCGAGTCACGATAATCCATCAGCCCGAAGATTATCGGCGAAGAGATATTGTAGGGGATGTTCCCTACGACCTTCACCTTACGGTCTATGGTCTCATCTGCCGCCTGGCGAAAATCGAACCGCAGGACATCTTCGGCAACGATCTCCACGTTGCTGTACATCTGCAGTTCCTCTTCCAGAACGGTAACCAACCGCGGGTCGATTTCGAGCGCGATCACCTTCGCCGCCCGCTTGGCCATCATGGCCGTGAGGACGCCCAGACCGGAACCAATCTCGACCACGGTCTCCGTTTCCTTCAATGCCGCAGCGCGGGCTATCTTATCTATGATGTTTATATCTTCCAGAAAAGACTGCCCGTAACTCTTGCGGGGACGGATGTCATGCTCCCTCAGAATCGTTCTGATGCTTTTCATGGAGACCCTTCTCCCTGACGTAGACCACCAAACGATGGGTTATGAAATAAGCGGGAATTGCAAACAGCGGAGCGAGAAGAAAGCCGCCCAGAAGAAGTGGCACCGCTATATCGCTTCCCTTCTGCAGGATTGTATAAATGGAATAATCAGGCAAGGTGATCGTCATTGCCCCGTCTCCCATGAGAAGTTTACCCAGATGGTATTCGCTCACGTAGAACAGGGGAATCGTCACGGGATTGGAGATCAGCCAAGACCCCAGGTAGGCCGAGGTTATATTCAGGCGGAAGGCAACACTGAAGATAACTATCAGTACCGTATGGAAGGGTATAGTTGGCGTGACGCCGACGAAGATCCCCAAAGCCATCCCCAAAGCAATGGCCTTCGGATCGCCTCTGAGGCTGATGAACCGCCGGTAAAAGGCCATGAACCATTTTTTCAGGTTCATTGATCACACCGTTCGTCCAGAGGCCAGCGAGAAACTGCGTTAAGATCCAGCCCGTTTCTTCTTCCGGCCTCCAAGAGCCAGTTCCCCACCACAGCGATCATCGCGGCATTGTCCGTGCATAGGGAGGGTGGCGGTACCAAGACTTCAACCCCCGCCGCTACAGCATTTTCCTTGAATCTCTCCCGCAGACGACTGTTTGATGCCACTCCTCCGCACACCACTATTGTTTTCACTTGCTCGCGGTGCGCTGCCTCGATCGTCTTGGACACCAGGACATCGACGATGGCCTCCTGGTAGCTGGCAACGAGATCAGGAAGTTCTCCCTCGCGAAAAGCCCGTTTCTTCAAAGCCGTCACCAGCGAGGTCTTCAGGCCGCTAAAACTGAAATCGAGACTTTCCCTCATCGCTCGCGGGAAAGGCCACCAATTGCGATCTCCGTCCTTGGCCAAACGGTCGATAACAACACCTCCCGGATAACCGATGCCAAGCAGTTTCGCCGCTTTGTCAAAGGCTTCGCCCGCAGCATCGTCCCTAGTCTGCCCGAGAATCTTAAATTCCTGGACCCCTCTGACAAGATAGATGTTGGTATGGCCTCCGGAGACGACCAATGCGACGAAAGGGAAAACGGGCGGATGGTCTGTGAGAAAGATCGCAGCGATGTGTCCTTCCAGATGGTTGACGCCGACCAAGGGGAGGTCACGGGCAAAGGCGAAAGCCTTGGCGAAGGATAAACCCACGAGGAGCGACCCCACCAAGCCAGGACCTCTCGTAACGGCAACACCTTCGACCCCGGAGCTTGCGATCCCTGCCTTCTCCAATGCTTCACTGACAACGGGCCCGATAGCCTCGATGTGCTTTCGCGAGGCTATCTCCGGCACTATGCCGCCGTAGCGGGCATGGATCTCTACCTGTGAAGCGACGACGTTGGAGAGAACCTTTCCCCCATCGGCAACCACGGCGGCAGCCGTCTCGTCGCACGAGGATTCAACGGCCAGGACCAGCATCGCACTCCCAAGGTGATTTCATATCTTCCATCATTTTCTTTTACAAACGAGGCAAAAGTATATATAGAAAAGTCCTTCTTTTGTAAATATTCTTTTCCGCGGTTTCCCACCGCAAGGAAGTGAGGCAAATGGAAGTAAAGACTGATTTCCTGATCATCGGCAGCGGCATTGCCGGTCTGAGTCTCGCCATCAAAGCCGCATCCTTGGGCGAAGTCGCCATCGTCACCAAGAAGGAAAAATTCGAATCCAACACCAACTACGCTCAGGGCGGCATTGCGGCCGTCCAAGACAAAACGGACCGTTTTGAATACCACATCAAAGATACGCTTGAGTGCGGTGGCGGACTCTGTAAGGAAGACGTCGTGCGGTTTGTGGTGACTGAGGGTCCGGCGCGCATCGAGGAACTCGTCCAATGGGGCGTCGAATTCACGAAGGCAGCCGAGGGCAATTCCTGTGTCTACGATCTCGGTCGCGAGGGCGGCCATTCCATGCGGCGCGTTCTTCATGCCAAGGACCTTACCGGCCAGGAGGTTGAGCGGGCACTGAACGAAAGAGCCGCAACCCACAAGAATATTCGCATCTATGAGAATCATATCGGTATCGATCTGATCATGAAATCGAAGCTGCGCACGGGCACGGCCGACGACAAATGCCTGGGCGCTTACGTCTACGATGCGGAGAATCGCGAGGTTCATACCTTTCGCGCCAAATTCGTGATCCTCGCTTCGGGCGGCGTCGGTAAGGTTTACCTTGTCACGACGAATCCAGATATCACCACCGGCGACGGCATCGCGATGGCCTACCGCGCGGGGGCAAGGATCGCCAACATGGAGTTCATACAGTTTCACCCTACCTGCCTGTATCATCCCGATGCCAAGTCATTTCTCATCAGCGAAGCGGTTCGCGGCGAGGGTGCCATCCTGAGGCTGAAAAGCGGCGCGACCTTTATGGAGAAATATCATCCCATGAAGAGCCTGGCGCCCCGTGACGTCGTCGCTAAGGCCATCGACACGGAGCTCAAGAAATCG
>JAQULV010000209.1 GCA_028718405.1 Smithellaceae bacterium | reverse complement strand
TCTCATTCTGGAAATTCATCATAATCCCCATGAACCCCTGGCCCTCGCCGCCCAGGATGTTCTCAACCGGGACGGGGCAATCGACGAAACTGAGCTCCGCCGTGTCGGAGCAGTTCCAGCCCATCTTCCTTATCTTCTTGGAAACGGAAAAGCCGGGTGTTGCGGAATCGACGACAAGCAGGCTGATGCCCTTGAACCCGGGGCCACCGGTGCGGACGGCGGCCGTGATGTAGTTGGCCCGGCAGCCGCTGGTGATGAAGGTCTTGGCGCCGTTGACGATGTAGTGATCGCCGTCGCGGACAGCCCTCGTCTTGATGCTTGCCACGTCGGAGCCGGCGTCGGGCTCGGTAATCCCCAGAGCGGCAATCTTCTCACCGGAGAGAACGGGAGGCAGAAAGCGCTTTTTCTGTTCTTCCGTTCCCAGGTTGACAATTGGTGGCAGGGCAATTTCGTAACTTCCGAGGCCCGCGACGATACCGATCGAGCCACTGCGCACCATTTCCTCCGTAAAGACGATGGACATGAAACGGTCGCAGGGGATGCCGCCGTATTCCTCAGGAAAGCCAAGTCCCAGGAAACCCGCACCGGCGCACTTCTTGTAAAGTTCAACGGGAAAGATCTCTTTGTCTTCCCATTCCTCCAGGTGCGGCTTTATCTCTTTCTCGACGAACTTGCGGAGCGAAGATCGGAAGATATCGTGCTCTTCGCCGAAGTATTCTTCGTACATATTGTCTGACTCCTCTCGAGTAAGATCTCCCGGCTTATGCCGGTTTGTACCTATCCAGGCTGTCCTTGGCGATAAAGGCGCGCAGCATCTCGGATGTTCCATAGGCAATGACCGCAAACCGCGCGTCGCGGTAGAGCTTCTCCACCGGCGTTCCCTTGAGATAGCCGTGCCCGCCGTGGACCTGCATGGCCAGATCGGCGATTTCGTTTACCCCTTCGCCGGTGAAGAGCTTTGCCGACGCGGTGAGGATCGGGCTCTCCGGGTCTTTTTGTTCGGTGGCCCAGGCGGCCCGTAAGGTAAGCGCTCGCCCCAGGTCGTTTAAGGTAAACATGATGGCGAGCTTCGCCCCGACGCCTTCAAAAAGTCCGATGGGTTTGCCGAAGGCCTTGCGCCCCTTGCCGTGCAAGGTGGAAAGCTCCATGCAGGCCATACCGATGCCGACGGACATGCTGGAGAGGGCGAGTTTCAGATACTCCAGAACGCTGTTGAGTTTTCCCCTTCCCGTCCCCGCCTGGCCTAAGAGAGCCTCTTCGGGGAGACGGCAGTTATCGAAGCTCACGGTAGCGCCAAGTGCACCTCGGAGTCCCATGGTATCCAGGGGTGCGCCGATCTTGAGGCCGGCCTGCTGCCCGTCGACAACGAAAAGGGAAAGACCATGGTCGATGCCTGCGGCTTGGTCGGTCCAGGCGGCGACGACGATCGCGTCGGCGTAAGGGGCGTTGGTGACGAAGGTCTTGGCGCCGTTAAGGACCCAATTGGCGCCTTCCTTTGTTGCCGTCGTCTTTGTGCCGGCGAGGTCGGAACCGGCGTCTTCTTCGGCTACGGCCCAGGCTCCGATCAGGGTTCCGGAGGAGATCCCGGGGAGATACTTCTCCTTCTGGGAGGAGCTGCCGAAGAGTTTGATGGCGGTGCCGAAGGCGACGGCTGACGACATGGCGGCCAGGAAGGTCGCGGGACAGGCCTTGGCTACCTCTTCGCTGGCGGCGCAAAGACCTATCACGTCATCCTCCAGGGCCAGCTTGAGGTATCCCATAGCACCAAGTTTCTTGAGGTTGGCCCTGACGATTCCCACAGCTTCCTTTGGCACGGCGGCATCGAGGGCGAGAGCCTGCGGCGCCAGCTCGGCCTTGCAGAACTGGGCCGTGGCTATTTGCAATTTTTGGTGTTGTTCAGACAGATCGAAATTCATAGCCTCTATCCTTTCCTTTACATCATCATGATTCTGGCGACGATCATGCGCATGATGTCGGAAGTACCGCCGCCCAACTGGCCTAGCTTGGCGTCGCGCATGTTACGCTCGACCGGATACTCGTGAATGTAACCGTAGCCGCCGAAGAGATCGACGCTGGCGGAACACATTTCGAAACCCTTGTCACCCACGTACATCTTGTTCACCGCAGCGAGCATCGCGTTGAGCGCCTTGCCCTCGTCCTTGGAAGCGGCGACACGGTAGACCGCCAGCTTGGCCACTTCGAGGAAGACCTTCATATCGGCAACGCGGTTCTGGATGGACTGAAACTCCCTTATGTACTTGCCGAAGGCGGAGCGCTCATTGGCGTAGCGGGCGCAGTTCTCCAGGTTGAACATAATGGCGCCGATGAAAGGGGACAGCAGGGTGCTTCTGTCCCATTCGACGCCGCCCAGGGCAATGAACCAACCGGCACCTTCGCCGCCCAGACAGTTCTCCGCCGGCACCTCGCAGTCCTCGAAGAAGACCTCGGAGGTCGTCGAGCAGCGGCAGCCCATCTTGTGCATGGGATTGCCCGTGGCGATTCCCGGAAAATCCCGCTCCACGATAAAGGCCGTCATCCCTTTGTGCTTGAGGGATTTATCGATGGTGGCGAAGACGACGAAGACCTGCGCCAAAGGCGCGTTGGTGATGAAGGTCTTAGAGCCGTTGAGGATATACTTGTCGCCTTTCTTTACCGCCGTGGTAGCGACGGCGCCGGCATCGGAGCCGCAGCCCGGCTCGGTGAGCCCCATGCATCCGATCCATTCGCCCGTGGCCAGCTTGGGCAGGTACTTGCGCTTCTGTTCGTCGGTGCCGTGCATCATAATGTTGGCGGCACATAGATAAGTATGGGCGCCCCAGGCGAGTGTGTGACCACCATCAACTCCGCCGTGGCCGATAGCCTCGCCTGCCAGACAACACGTGACGATATCGGCGCCCTGTCCGCCATACTCCTCCGGTATGGGCAGACCTACAAGGCCCATCTCGCCCATCTTCCGCCACAGCTCCATACTGAATTCGCCCTTCAGATCGGCCTCCTCGCACAGCGGCGCGAGCTCGTCCTTGGCGAACCGGTAGATGGTGTCCCGAAACATCTTTTGTTCGTCGGTCAATGAATAATCCATAATTCTCTCCTCATCTGGCGGCAACACCCTCCCCTTGAAGGGAGAGTGCCGCCCCGATTGTTATTGCGTAGTGGTGAAAATGATACTGCCTGCAGGAGCTATTTCTTGCGGATCCCCATGATCTTGCGTGCCTCGGCGGGCGTGGCGATGGGTCTTCCTAGGGATTCGGCCACCTTGGCGCACCATTCCACCTGCTCGTAGCTGCCCTTGGCCAGCTCGCCGTTGGGCATGCGGGTGTTGTCTTCCATACCCACGCGCATGTTGCCGCCCAGAAGGCACGACATCACGTTGGCCGGGAACTGCTCGATGCCGACGGCACAGGTCGTGAAGTGGGCGTTTTCGGGAAGGGCGTTCTTCATGGCGACCATCACGTCAGGACGGAACTTCTGACCGCCGACGACACCCCAGACAAAATTGAAGTTCATGGGGGCCGAGAAGAAGCCCTGCTTGGCCATGAGCATCGTGTTGTCCATACCGCCGATGTCGTAGCATTCGATTTCGGGTTTTATCTTTTTCTCTTCCATACCCTTGCCGAAGTCCTGGAGCATCTGGAAGGTGTTCTCGAAGACGTAGTCGAAGAATATCTGCCCGGTGTTGCGATCGACGATGCTGAAGTTCATCGTGTTCGTATTGTAGGAAGCCATCTCCGGTCTCACAGCGAGGATCTGGGCGATACGCTGTTCGGCCGTCTTGAAGACGCCCACCGCCGAGGAGAGACAAATGATGAGTTCAGGGCTCTTTTCCTTGATGGCGTCGTAGATCGCCTGAACGCGGTCGATCTCGTGGGTCGACTGGCCATCGTCAGTGCGGGCATGGACGTGGACCATCGCGGCGCCTGCCTTGATGCACTTGTTGGCCTCGGTGGCGAGTTCCCTAATCGTGTAGGGAACGGACGGGTTGTTGTTCTTCATCGTGTCCGCGCCGGTTAAGGCTGCGCAGATGATGACGGGATTGGTCGCATCTTTTGCCATGGTGTTCTTCTCCTTCCTTTTTTTTGTTGTGGAACCGAGCCTTCCTCCACCGACTAGGAAGTCCCGGAGTC
>JAQULV010000208.1 GCA_028718405.1 Smithellaceae bacterium | reverse complement strand
CCACATCTCCTGGACGAGCACCTACATCATCTTCGCCGTGAACGGCCTGGGCAACGCGGATAAGGTCGCGGCCCGGCTCCTCAAGAACCAGGAAGACATCGGCAATGCGGTGAAACCCATCTACGGCGCTGCGGCCGGCGACAAGCTCACGGCGCTTTTGAAGGACCATATCCTGATCGCCGGCGACCTGGTGGCGGCGGCGAAGGCCGGGGACGCTGACAAGGCCAGGGCGGCGGAGACGAAATGGTACGCCAACGCCGACGAGATCGCGATCTTCCTCTCCGGGGCGAATCCCAACTGGCCGAAGAAGGACCTGCAATCGCTTCTCTCCGCCCATCTCGGACTCACGAAGAGCGAGGCCGTGTCGCTCATCATGAATGATCCCGTAGGCTACACCGAGGCGCGGGACAAGGGCCACGCCCACATCCTCATGATGTCCGACGCCCTGGCGGATGGGATCATCAAGCAGTTCCCGAAGAAGTTCAGGAAATAGCGGGAACGTCCCGCGGAAAGGAGAAGTAGATGAGGAAAATATTTTTTACAGGCCTTGCGATCGTCGCCTGCGGCCTTCTCTGGCAAGGAGTAATCCAGGCGTCACCCAAACCCTCCTTAGGCGAGACGGCCTTCAACCAGCACTGCTCCGTCTGCCACGCCGGAGGGGGCAATATCATCAACTCCGCCAAGCCCCTGACGGGAAAAGCGCTGGCCGCCAACGGTATCAAGACGCCGGCGGACATCATCAAGACGATGCGCAACCCCGGTCCGGGCATGACGACCTTCGATAAAGACACCGTCAACGACAAGACGGCGAACGCTATTGCACAGTACATTCTGAAGGCTTTCAAGTAATGCCTTACGTCCTCTGGGCGAGAAAGGCGGCCGGCATATGGTGAAAACAAAAAGGATCTACGATGCGGCATCGCCCGCGGATGGGAGGCGTGTCCTGGTGGACCGCCTCTGGCCGCGCGGCCTCACGAAGGAAGCGGCAGCGATCGACGAGTGGAAGAAAGACATCGCCCCCAGCGACGAGCTGAGGAAATGGTTTGCCCACGATCCCGCCAAGTGGAACGAATTCCGGAGCCGCTACCGGAAAGAGCTGCAGGAAAAGAAAGAGGCGCTCACCGAACTCCGTCGCGAGGCGAAGAAGGGAACGCTCACCCTTCTGTATGCAGCCCACGATCAGGAACACAACAACGCAGTCGTACTAAAGGAGCTCATCGAATGAGGAAGGAATACGTCCTGATTGCGGCGATACTGCTATGTCTCGCCGTCTTCGCGGCCGGCGGGGCGGCGGGCAATTTTCCGAAAGCCGCCCTGCTCAACGGCGACCGCGGCCGCGGCGCAGCTCTGTTTACGAACATCTGCAGCCGGTGCCACGGTCCCATGGGCACCGATCACGTCTTAAATCCCGGCTCCGCCGACGGGACCGTGCCGCCGCTTGGTCCCATCGACCGCGCGCTTTTCAGCCGCGATCCCGACACCTTCGCAACGCGCATCGATCCTTTTCTGCAGCACGGCTCGGCTCCCGAGGGCCCCAACCCCTCGCTCCGGATGCTTCCCTTCGGCGATTCGGGAACCCTGAGCCAGGCGCAAATCGCCGATGCCGAGGCATACGTCATGGGGCTAAACGGCGTCGATCGTTCTCCAATTCGCTCCTTGCTGCTCGCCGCGGTCAGTTACGTGATCCTCGCGGCGGCACTGTGGATCGCGATCTGTGCCGCGTTGCTTACCCAGAGGGGAAAGTTGAAAAGGTGAGCCTATGAGATACACTTTAGGATTATTTGTGCTCTTCACGCTGCTTCTACCCGGTTCTGTCTCGGCACATGAAGATCTGACACCCACCGACGGGTCAGGAAAGATCGGCATCGCCGAGAAGACGGGCCAGATGATTCCCCCCGATCTCGTCTTCTCCGACGAAGCGGGCCGGAAGGTGAGGCTGGCAGAGCTCTTTGGAAAGCCCGCGATCATCACGCTCGTCTATTACACCTGCGAGCACATCTGCCCCCAGATGCTGGGCGGCCTCTCTCAGGCGCTTCCCCGCCTGGAGATGACGCCGCTTCGGGACTACCGGGTAATCACGGTAAGTATCGACCCCTCCGATACGCCGGCCGTCGCCGCGGCCGCAAAGAATAATTACCTGAAGGCCATGGGTAAACCTTTTCCCTTCGCGGGTTGGAAATTTCTGACCGGCAACGAAGATCAGATCACCTCCCTGGCGCGGGCGGTGGGCTTCAGTTACCGGCGGGATATACATGGCTTTACGCACCCGGTGGCGCTCATCTTCATCTCTCCTTCCGGAAAGATCTCCGGCTATTACTACGTGACCCAGTTCGGCTACGGCGCCGCCGCCCCGATCAGCTTCTCTTCTTTCGATCTCAACATGGGACTCGCGGCGGCCGCGCAGGGAAAGCCCATTACCGGCGTGCGAAAAGCGATTCTGTACTGCTTTTCCCACGAACCGCCGGGGCAAAGCCGATTCTTCACATTTATGGCGGGGATGGGGGCGTTGACGCTCGTCGCGATGATCGCGCTTTTTACCTACCTGCAGGTCAGCTCGCGCCGCTTTCGCAAAGGAAATGGCTATGACAGCGAAGGATAGAGATAACGAAGCCCCCTTCTTCGTAAAGACGGGGAGGTACCGTTTTGCCATCGCCGAGTGGATGATGTCCACGGACCACAAACGCATCGGCACCATGTATCTCATGGCGATCCTTTCGTTCTTTTCGGTGGGTGTCGTTCTGGGATTCATGATCAGGCTGAACCTGCTGTCGCCGGGCTGGCTCATGGGACCGCAGACCTACAACGAATTCTTCACCCTCCACGGCGTGATCCAGATTTTTCTGTTCAGCATCCCGGGAATTCCGGTGGCCTTCGGAAACATCTTCCTGCCGATCTTGATCGGCGCCAACGACGTGGCCTTCCCGAAACTCAACCGGTTCTCCTGGTGGCTCTACTGCGCCGGCGCAATCCTCATCCTGGTATCGCTTTTCATGCAGGGTCATCCGCCCGACACGGGCTGGACCTTCTACGCGCCCTACAGCGTCCAGACGCCCGCCAACGTCTCGACGGCGGTGCTCGGTGTCTTCGTGCTGGGCTTCTCGTCGATCCTCACGGGGCTCAACTTCGTCACCACGATCCACAGGCTCCGGGCTCCGGGGATGAAATGGTTCCGCATGCCCGCCTTCCCCTGGACGCTCTATGCCACCGGCTGGGTGCAGATGCTCGCCACGCCGGTCCTGGCGATCACGCTTCTGTTCATCGTTCTGGGAAGGTTCTTCGGCGTGGGGTTCTTCGATCCCACCAAGGGAGGCGATCCCATCCTCTACGAACACCTCTTCTGGATGTACTCCCATCCCGCCGTCTACATCATGGTCCTGCCGGCCATGGGAATCATCAGCGAAGTCGTTCCGGTCTTCTCGAGGCGGGCACTCTTCGGCTACACCGCCGTTTGTCTTTCCGCTTTGGGGATCGCGATCGTGGGCTACGCCGTCTGGGGACATCACATGTTCACCAGCGGGATGAGCGACACGGCACGCGTGATCTTTTCCTTTGTGACCTTCCTCGTTGCGGTGCCCAGCGGAATCAAAATCTTCAACTGGGTCTCCACTCTTTACAAAGGCGCCATCGCCATCGACGCGCCGCTTTTGTTCGCGCTGTCGTTCATCTTCCTTTTCTCCATCGGGGGACTGACGGGACTCATCATCGGGGCACTCGCGCCGAACCTCCATCTCCACGGGACGTATTTCATCGTCGGCCACTTCCACTACGTCATGTTCGGCGGCGCGGGTTTTTCGATCCTGGCGGGGCTGCACTACTGGTTCCCCAAGATCACGGGCAAGATGTACAGTGAAAGAATCGCCAAGATTGGCTGGCTGAATCTCTTCTTCGGTTTCAACGTCCTTTACTTCAGCATGTTCGTCTTGGGCTTCCAGGGGATGCCGCGCCGCTACTTCGATTATCCGCCCCAGTATCACATGAACCACGTCATCTCGACGGTAGGCTCCTGGTTTCTGGCGCTGGGGCTCATCCTCATCTTTGGAAACCTGATCCGGTCGATCTTCAAGGGAGAGCAGGCACCGGCCAATCCCTGGGGCGGAAGAACTCTGGAGTGGACGATTCCTTCGCCGCTGCCG
>JAQULV010000207.1 GCA_028718405.1 Smithellaceae bacterium | reverse complement strand
AGTGCCTCCTTTCAGGATAATTTCTTCCACCGCCTCAATGCACATGCGCGTGGAAGGGTGCTGGCCGGTGCCGAAGGCCATGCCGGGATCGATCTCGACGACGATATCATGGCCGCTGGCCGTGTAACGCTCCCAGGTCGGTTTTACGACGATGTTCTTGCTGACGCGCAGGGGCAGAAAATATTTTTTCCACTGCTCCCCCCAATTGTCGTCGCTGATTGCCGTCGTGTTTAGCTCCACTTTGGTGAGGGCGGGGAAAATATCGGCCAGGTCGTCGATGTAAGCCTTAAGGGAGGAGAGTCTTTCTTCCCGGTGGACATCCCAGGGCAGGTACGCCTTGACAATCTCATGCGAGGCAGCTTTGATAAAGTCGTCGGCGTCCTGAGGCTCCAATTCTTCCTGCAGAACTCCCTGCGCGCCGATCTCCGTCACGAAGTTAGATATGCTGTCTGCCAATTCGGGGGGCGTCGTGAGCTCCATCAAGAGCCACTTCTTTCTGCTTTCCTTGCCTCCGCTATCCCGCATCATCGGTCCTCCTGAGGAATGATTGCATGCTCTTCTTCTTTAACATATACTGCTGCAGGAGTGAAACAGTTCCTTACACTTCTGGAACGCTCCGCCGGAAGGCCGGTGCGGGCCGTGTTTCTGAAGGCTTATTTATTAATTATTCTACTTTCTTAAGTGCATCCCGTGGACTTGTGTTTTTGCAGTGTTCGTGATAAGTATCTCGCTTATTACGATAAGAACGGTAATTCGGGGAGGGTTGGTTGAAATATTATCCCTTAGAGCTGACCGTCGCTGACAGAAAATGCATCGTCGTTGGTGGTGGGGAAGTCGCGGAGCGAAAGGTCAGAAGGCTCCTGGACTGCGGGGCAAAGATTTGCGTCATTGACCGGAAGCTCACGCCGTTCCTGGCGAAGGCAGCAACCGACGGCCGCATCGTCCATGTTGCCGGCGATTATACGCCCGAGTTTTTGAGCGACGCATTGCTCGTTATCGGCGCGACTGACAACCAGGATGTGAACGAGCAAATTTCACGCGACGCGAGGCAAAGAGGGATATTGGTCAATATCGTGGATCAGCCGCTCCTGTGCGACTTCATTCTGCCTGCTCTCCTCGAACGAGGGGATCTATCCATCGCCGTTTCCACCGGCGGAAAAAGTCCGGCCCTGGCGCGCAGACTGCGCGAAGATCTCGCCGAGAATGTGGGTCCCGAGTACGGACTCTTCGTGAAGATCATGGGTGAACTCAGGGAGAAGGTCTTGAGTCGGGGCGGCACTCCCGAAGATCATAAAAAGATATTTGCTGCGTTGGTGGATTCCGAAATTCTCTCCCATATCAAGAAGGGAAACAGCGCGGGGGTCCGGGAGACGATCCGCCGCATCACCGGCATTGATACGGACGTGAGCTTCTGATGGACATACTCCTATTCAAGATCGCCCTGGGAGGCTACTTTATCTGCACCGTCGGATACGCGACGTCTCTCATCATCAGGCGCGTCCTTCTCGCCAGGGTCTCCACGTGGATTCTTCTTTTTGCCTTCATCGCCCACAGCATGTTTCTGCTCCTGCACAGCCTACGCTACGGAACCATGCTCGCCATCAATGTGCGCGACGCCCTGTCGCTTTCCGCCTGGGCCTTGTCGGGAGTATATCTTGCTTTTCAACTGCAGACGAAGACAAGGGTTCTGGGCGCCCTGGTGTCGCCTTTGGCCTTGATCCTGATGATTGTAGCGGCAACGGGGCTGGGCGGGTCGCCTTTGGTGCCGGCCAAGCTCCAGGGAGGACTTGTCGCCGTCCATGTAGCGGCGGCCCTGATCGGCGAGGTACTGCTCGCCCTGGCATCGCTGGCCGGTGTCATGTACCTCGTGCAGGACGGTTTTATCAAGAAGAGGCGGACGAGTGGTTTAAGCAGAATGCTGCCCTCACTGCGGGACATGGACAGGATCAACCATCTGTCGCTCCTGTGGGGTTTTCCCCTTTTCACCGTCGGCGTCATCGCCGGCTCCCTGTGGGCGGGTATCGTCTGGGGAAGCCGTTGGCAGTGGGATCCCAAACAGGTGTGGACACTCCTCGTCTGGCTCGTCTACGCGTGGCTTTTGCACCAGCGGCTCGCCATCGGCTGGAAGGGCCATAAGGCAGCGCTGTTCTCCATCGTGGCCCTCGTCGTTCTGGCCGCGGCCTTTGCCATAGAAAGCTTGCTGTTTAGTACAATACACAATTTTGTCTGAGTATCTATGAACGTCATCCTCATCGGCATGAACCACAAGACGGCGCCCCTGGAGATCAGGGAGAGGCTCTCGCTTGCCTGCGGAGGTGATGTAAACCCGCTGGCCGAGATGAAGAAGATCTCCTGTGTATCGGAAGCCTTCTTCCTGTCCACGTGTAATCGCGTGGAGGCAATGGTGGGGGCAAGTGACGAGAGTGAAGTGCTGCATGCTTTACGCTCTTTCATCTTCAGACAGGGGAACCTGACGGATGAGGAAATGCAGAGCTGCCTTTATGTTTATCGCAACAAAGAAGCGGTGCGTCACCTGTTCCGCGTGGCTTCAAGTCTCGATTCGCTGGTCATGGGCGAGCCGCAGATCCTGGGACAGATAAAGGATGCCTATCGTCGCGCCGCGGAAGAGAACGCCACGGGAATCATGTTCAACAGAATCATCCATCTCGCCTTCCGCGTGGCTAAGAGGGTGCGAACGGAGACGGGAATCGCGGGAAACGCCGTGTCGGTAAGCTTTGCCGCCGTTGAATTGGCGAAGAAGATCTTCGGGACGCTCAAGGGGAAGACGATCCTGCTTATCGGCGCAGGCGAGATGTCAGAGCTTGCGGGGCGACATCTATTGAACCACGGCGCAGGAAGGGTCCTGATTGCAAACCGCACGTACCGCAGGGCCATCCAGATAGCGGAGGAATTTCAGGGAGAGGCCGTGGCCTTCGAAGATGTTCCGGAGATCCTCAAGGAGGTTGACATCGTTATCTCTTCTACGGGATCGCCGGGCTACGTTGTTACCACCGAGATGGTGACGGCGGCCCTGCACCGCCGCAAAAACCGCCTGCTCTTTCTCATCGACATCGCCGTGCCGCGCGACATCGAGCCGGCTGCGGGCGATGTTGACAACGTCTATCTTTACAACATCGACGACCTTCAAGGCATCGTGGACGATAATATGAAGGGCCGCCAGTTGGAGGCGAGTAAGGCCGAAGCGATCATCGCCGAGGAAGTGGACAGATACGAGGCTTGGGTCAACAGCCTTCAGGTTGTGCCTACCATCGTGTCGTTGCGCGAGAAGACCCAGATTATTGTTAAGGGGGAGATGGAGCGACTGAGCGCCCGCTTTCGCAACATGACGGGTGAGGACAGGGAGAGTATGGCAATCCTGATAGATTCCGTCGTCAACAAGATCCTGCATGATCCGATCACGCATCTGAAGGAAGAAAGCGAGCAGCAGGCGGCGTTGCCATACGTGGCGGCCCTGAGGCGCCTTTTTGATCTGGACGGCGACAAATAATTCTGACAATACTGACGGAGGAAGAAACATCGCTGACATACTGAGGATAGGAACGCGGGGAAGCGGCCTCGCCTTGACCCAGACCGACTGGGTGGCGAAGAAGATCGGGGCGCTCTTTCCTGAACTCGTTATAGAGAAGGTCATCATCAAGACCAAGGGCGATATCATGGAGGACGTATCGCTGGCGAAGGTCGGCGGAAAGGGCCTCTTCGTGAAGGAAATCGAGGAAGCGCTGCTCGACGGTCGGATCGATGCCGCCGTCCATAGTATGAAGGACATGCCCTCTGAAATTCCTCTGGGGCTCACCATCGGTGCGATTCCCCAGCGGGAGGACCCCCGGGATGTATTGATATCAAGGGATAGAATGAAATTGGAAGAGATGCCCGCCGGAGCGCGCATCGGCACCGGTTCCCTCCGGAGGACCTTCCAGTTGCGCAACCTCCTGCCCGACGTCACCGTTGTGCCACTCCGAGGCAACCTGGATACGAGGATCAGGAAGATCGAAACGGAAGGGTTGGACGGCGTCATTGTGGCGGCGGCGGGGATCAGACGCATGGGCTGGCAGGAGAAAGTGGCCCAGTTTCTTCCCGTCGAGGTGATGCTTCCCGCCATCGGGCAGGGCGCCCTGGGCGTG
>JAQULV010000206.1 GCA_028718405.1 Smithellaceae bacterium | reverse complement strand
CGTCACCGGCAAACCCTATCCTGCCGGTGTCGACGTTGTCTATACGCCCGCTATTAAAGACTTCATCTTCAATGTCGAAGCTGCGGGCGGGTTTAAGCAGACCTTCTCCCTGCAACTCTTCCTCAAAAGTTCTCTCGCCGACAGTGCCGATCGGCTCATTTTCACCGATGAGATAACGTCGGAGACGCAGTATGTCTCCGGTGCCATGACGTCAGGCACCTATGTAAACGACGCGGGAATCCTCATGGCCAAGGCCGTAAACGAGGCCTTCCTTAAAGCGGCCGCCAACCTGGCCGATTCTTACGAGCTAGAGGCCTACATGAAGAAAACGGGCGGGCGGATCGAGGCGCCGCCGCCGGAAGCTCCCACGCAGGCGGCTTCGGCATCGCCCGAAGATTTTGCCGCCGCCAAAGATAAGCTGCGCGACGCCTTCGAACAGGGCGCGATCAAGGCGGCACAGTTGAAACGCGCCCTGGAGGAAAGCAGAAGGGCCGCTCGCTCCAAGATACTTGCGGCTTTTTTATCCGGTAAGATCGACGCCAAGAAATTCGGAGAGCTGTACTGATCCTTAAAGGACTGGATACCCGTATCCGTTGGTGGGACAATATATGTCATTCCGGCGGACGTTTATCGAGACCGCTTTTCTCTTCTGATGTCTCAAGAATAGTCAAGGAATGATGATCTCCTTTTACCTCATCCCGGTCTCCGCCTTCGCGGGGCCTGCCCCGGAATTGATCCGGGGATAGACTGCGGCGGGTATCGGGAAGGCCGTTCTTCTCTTCAAATCTCCACAATGATAACCAAGGACGGAATTATCGTCTTCACGGGAACGACGGCATACGGGAATGTCATTCCTGCGCAGGCAGGAATCCAGTCCCTCTGGGGTTTCAGGGCTGGATCCTGCAACTGGCGGATTGACTACTAAGGAGGTATCCGAAGAAGAGGGGAGCCAGTCAGACCGGCTCCCCTCCATTATTGTTAACTGAGCTTCTTCCTTTCGGAAACAAGATCGTTGACGACGCCGGGTTCGGCCAGCGTCGATGTATCACCGAAATCGGTAAAGTCGCTGGCGGCCACCTTTCTCAACACGCGGCGCATGATCTTTCCCGATCTCGTTTTGGGAAGTCCGTCGGCCCACTGGATCTGGTCCGGTGTGGCGATGGGCCCAATCTCCTTGCGCACGGTAGCGATCAGCTCCTTCTTCAGGGCGTCCGATTTCTCCAACCCCGTTTTCAGCGTAACATAGGCGAAGATGCCTTGCCCTTTGATGTCGTGAGGGAAACCGACCACGGCGGCCTCGGCCACGGCGGGATGCAGCGTCAGTGCGCTTTCCACCTCGGCCGTTCCCATGCGGTGACCGGAGACGTTGATCACGTCGTCGACGCGACCAGTGATCTTGTAATCGCCGTCGGCATCGCGTTCCGCACCATCACCGGAGAAGTAGTAACCGGGAAATTGCGAGAAGTAATTCTCTTTCAGCAGACCTTGGTCGCCCCAGATACCACGCAGCATGCCGGGCCAGGAGGTCTTGATGCAAAGCGCGCCCGTGCCGGGGCCCTCGATCTCTTTTCCGTCTTCACTCATCAGTACCGGCTTGATGCCGAAGAACGGCACCATGGCCTTGGCGGGCTTGATGTCGATGGCGCCGGGCAGAGGCAGAATCATGTGCCCGCCGGTTTCCGTTTGCCACCAGGTATCGGCGATCGTGCAGCGACCGCCGCCGACCTTGTTGTAGTACCACCACCAGGCCTCGGGATTCAGCGGCTCGCCCACAGAACCTAAGACGCGCAGCGAAGACAGATCGTGCTTTTCCACCCACTCGTCGCCTTCCTTGGCAATGGCGCGGATGGCCGTCGGTGCCGTATAGAAGTTGTTGACGTTGTACTTTTCGCAGACCGCCCAGAAACGGTCATAGCCGGGATAACTGGGAACGCCTTCAAAGAGGATGCTCGTGTAGCCGTTGCACATCGGCCCATAGACGACGTAGCTGTGGCCGGTGACCCAGCCGATGTCGGCCGTGCACCAGTAGACGTCTTCGTCGCGGACATCGAAGGCCAGCTCCTGGGTCATCGACGCAAAAAGGAGGTAGCCAGCCGTCGTATGAAGGACGCCCTTAGGCTTGCCCGTGGAGCCGGAGGTGTAGAGGATGAACAGGGGATCTTCAGCGTCCATCTGCTCGGGCTCACAGTAAGGTGCCGCCTCGGCCATCAGTTTTTCGTACCAGAGATCGCGGCCCTCCTGCATCGGGACTTCCAGACCGGTGCGCTTCACGACGATCTGCGTCTTAACGGAGGGGCACTGGGCCAGGGCCTTGTCGGCGTTGCCTTTCTGAGGAACCGCCTTGGCGCCGCGGTAAGTGCCATCGCAGGTGATGAGCAATTTCGCGCCGCAATCGTTGATCCGGTCGCGCAGGGCCTCGGCGGAGAATCCGCCGAAGACGATGGAATGAACGGCGCCGATCCTGGTACAGGCGAGCATCGTGATGGCGAGTTCGGCGATCATCGGCAAATAGATGGAAACCCGGTCGCCCTTCTTCACGCCCAGCGTCTTGAGCACGTTGGCGAACTTGTTTACCTCGCGGTACATGTCGAAGTAGGTATAGACTTTCCAATCGCTGGGATCGTTGCCCTCGAAGATGATGGCGGCCTTATTCTTCTTCGTAGCCAGGTGGCGGTCTAGGCAGTTATAGCTCACGTTCAGCTTCCCGCCTTCGAACCACTTCACGTGGAGGTCGTCGCCGAAAGACCAGTCCGATACCTTCTTTTTATCGAAGGGCTTGAACCAGGAGAGCCTCGTCTCCGCCTGATTCGCCCAGAAGGCATCGGGATCTGCGATCGATTCTTTATAAAGCTTTTCGTATTCCGCTCTGCTCTTGATGTAGGATTTTTCCCTCACCCTGTCCGGTACGGGAAATACCTTGTCATAGAAATCACTCTCACTGACATCAGCCATTGTTCGTCTCCTTCTCCTTCGTTTATTTTACCAGGGCGAGGGGTCGGGACCCCGACGCCTGGTTTATCGCCTGTTGCCACTCGGACGGCACATGCCGGCAGAAGGACTTTCATTGCAAGCAGACATAATCAAAGGAGAACGTCTATTCACCTTGAGGTACAAAGACGGCAGACTTGGCGCGCCGCGTCTTTCTTGCATTGATTATCGTATAGGGGAAAAGCGGTGATCGAGGTATCGGCGGGCGTCTGAATTCGCTGTAGGACTTTATCCTACATCTGGCGCTGTCTCCCGGAAGCAGGCTATTCTACCGCAGGCTATCTACGCTTGACTGATCATGGACCTGAGTCGATAAAATTTGGACCAACACAAAAAATCCCTGGACAACTTATGCTCCAGGGAGGTATCCACTGAATAAAGTCACATCAGTGCCGCCTTACCGATTTTCCAGCACCAAAGTTTCATCCAACGCGTTTAATACCTAGAGGGGTTATTGGGGTCCGACCAAGGGGGAGTACACAGCGCAAGAAAAAAAGGGGGAATCATGGAAAGTACAAAGGCAACTGCCACGTCTTACCGTTGGGTGGTATTGGCGGTATACATGCTCATCACCGCCGTCTCGCAGATCATGTGGATGACCTTCGCGCCTATTGCGCGCGATGCCGCAGCCATCTATACATCGGGCAACGTTGATTACATCGATCTCCTGGCGGTCCTCGCCATGCTCGCTTGGCTTCCTTTCTGCATTCCCGCCGCTTGGTGTATCGATAAGTATGGATTGAAGTGGGGCGCGGGCATCGGCGTGCTCCTCATCGGCGCGGGAGGGTTCCTCCGCATCTTCGCCCCGAACTACTGGTGGCTCCTCGCCTGTATGGCGGCATGCGCCGTTGCGCAACCCTTCATCCTCAACGCCTTCACCAAGATCGCCTCGAACTGGTTCCCGGAAGACGAAGAGGCGCTGGCCTCCGGTCTTCTCACGATGGCTATGTTCGTCGGGTTCACGACGGTCATGTTTGCCACCGACTTCATCGTCGCCCATTACCGCGCGCTGAACATGGTCCGGCAGGGGATAGACATCGTCCTTTGGGTATACGGAGTACCGGCGCTGGTGGGAATGATCCTCTTTTTTGTCTTCGTGAAGGACAAGCCCGCCGTGCCGCCCAATCCCATCGCCGCAGAGAAGAAAGTATCGATGACCGTG
>JAQULV010000205.1 GCA_028718405.1 Smithellaceae bacterium | reverse complement strand
AGAGACTGTTTTGCGCCGGGTCTTACCTTACCTTCGCGCCGGTCTTCGGAGGACGGTCGAAGCCTAAGACGGTGAGGCCGTCTTCGGTATCGGTGGCGAGCAGCATCCCGTGCGACTCCACCCCCATGAGTTTGGTGGGTTTCAGATTCACGCAAATCACGATCTGTTTACCCACGAGTTCTTCGGCTTTATAAGCTTTAGCGACACCCGCGACGATTGTTCTTTCCTCGCCGATATCGACGGTAAGCTTTAAGAGCTTCTCCGATTTGGGCACCGGCACCGCCGCGATGACCTTGGCGACGCGCAGGTCGACCTTATCGAAATCCTCGTAGGCGATTTCGGCTTTGATGGGCGCGATCTCGACCTTCTCCGGCGCCGGCTCGTCCTTTTTGAACTCCACGCGTGGGAAGAGGTTGTCCCCCTTCTTCAGATGAGTTCCAGAGGTCAAACCGCCCCAGGCCATGATCGAGTCGATGTTTTGGGATGCCTTATCGGTGATCCCCAACTGTTCCAGTATCTTTTCAGAAGAGCCGGGCATGAAGGGCGAGATGAGCACAGCCGTAATCCGAAGCGACTCCAGAAGATTGTAGAGGACGGCGTCGAGCTGGTCTTTCTTTTCGGGGTCCTTGGCCATGGACCAGGGTTCGTTCTCGACGATGTACTTGTTCGCCGCGTTGATGAACTCCCAGGTGGCCATGAGGGCCTTGTGGAGCGAAAGTTCCTTGAAGCACGTTTCATATTCCGCCGTAGCCTTCAGGGCCACATCGCGCAGCGACGGCTCCTCGCGGAGTTCATCGGTAACGGCCGGGACGATACCCCCGCAGTACTTCACCGCCATGGAGATCACGCGACTCACGAGGTTCCCGAGGTCGTTGGCGAGATCGGAATTGATCCGCTGGACAAAGCTTTCCTCGCTGAAGTTCGAATCGAGTCCAAATACCATGTCGCGCAGCAGGAAATAGCGGAAAGGATCGAGACCGTACTTGTCTTTCAGATCAAGCGGCTTCACGACGTTTCCCAGGCTCTTGGACATCTTGCTCTGATCCACGTTCCAGTAACCATGGACGTTCAGGTGTTTATAAGGTTCGATCCCCGCAGCCTTCAGCATCGTCGGCCAGTAGATGCCGTGGGGCTTCAGGATGTCTTTCGCGATCAGGTGCTGGGAGACGGGCCAGAAGGTCTTGAACTTCGGATCGTCGGGATAGCCGATGGCGGTCACGTAGTTGATCAGGGCGTCGAACCAGACGTAGGTCACGTAGTCCTCGTCGAAGGGAAGCGTGATCCCCCAAGTGAGCCTCGTCTTGGGCCGGGAGATGCAGAGGTCTTCCAACTGGTCGCGGAGAAACGCCAGGGCTTCGTTCCGGTAGCGCTCGGGCCGGATAAAATCGGGGTTCTTCTTGATGTGGTCGATGAGCCAATCCTGGTATTTGCTCATCTTGAAGAAATAGTTGCTCTCCTTGCGGTACTCGGGCGAGATCTGATGGTCGGGGCACTTGCCGTCGACCAGTTCTTTTTCCATGTAGAAGCGTTCACAGCCCACACAGTAGAAGCCCTCGTAGTGGCCGAAGTAGATGTCACCGGCATCGTAGACCTTCTGGAGGATGTTCTTTACCGTCTCGATATGGTTTCTGTCGGTCGTCCGGATGAAGTAGTCGTTGGTGATATTGAGCTCCGGCCAGAGGCTGCGGAACTGCTGGCTGATGCGGTCCGCGTATGCCTGGGGCGTCACGCGGCTCTTCTGGGCGGCCTCGGCGATCTTGTCGCCGTGTTCGTCGGTGCCGGTGCAAAAGAAGGTCTGGTAGCCGCACATGCGGTGATAGCGGGCCAGCACATCGGCGACGATCGTCGTGTAGGCGTGACCGATATGGGGCGAGGCGTTGACGTAATATATGGGCGTCGTGATGTAGAACGCTTTATCCATGAAAATCCTTTCTGTCCTTGTCCTTGATGTTGACGCTGATCTCTTCACCGTTTTCCAGCGCTACGGAGATATCGCCCTTCAGGATGTTCTGACGGATCACCTTGCCGCGGCCTTCGGCAAGTTGAATGGTCTTACCGCACTTGGGCATGTTCTTCTTCAGGTCCATGTAGGTGTCGTATTCGAAGGCGAGGCAGCACATGAGCCGCCCGCAGAGTCCGGAGATCTTCTCGGGATTGAGCGAGGTACTTTGTTCTTTGGCCATCTTGACGGAGACGCGGTCGAGGTTGTTGAGCCAGCTCCCACAACAGCACTCCCTCCCGCAGACAGCCAGCCCTCCCACTATCCTCGCCTCCTGGCGGGCGCCGATCTGACGAAGCTCGATGCGGCTTCTGAACTTCTGTACCAGGGATTTGACCAGTTCGCGGAAATCGACGCGGTTATCGGCGGTGAAGTTGAAGACGATCTTGCTCCTGTCGAAGAGGCACTCCACATCGATGAGCTTCATGGGGAGTTCCTTCTCCCTGATCTTCTGCAGGCAGTAGGCGTGGGCCTCCTGCTCCAGCTTCTGGTTTTCCTCGCGGGTGTATTGATCCTCTTCGGTGGCTTTTCGGTCTACCTTTTTGAGATCGGCCGGTACCTGATCGCCTTCCATGTTCCGCGCCGCGCTGGCGACGATCCCGATGGCGAGTCCGTTGTCGGTGTTGACGACGACCTGGTCGTCCACCTGAAGGGGGATGCCCGCATCATCGAAGCTGTAAATCTTGCCCCCTTTTTTGAATCTTATTCCAACAATGTTCGGCAATTAGTTACTCCAAGACTTTCTCAGAAAGCGAGTCTAAACATCATCGCCTCCAAAGTCAATGCTTTGTTGGCGTTCTGCTCGATGGCGCTGGATGCCTTCTCGATAACGGCGAGGTTGCGGATAAGTTCGGGCGTGGCAATGCGGCGGGCGATTCCTTCGATCACCTCCGAACGGTCCTGGTTCACGAGGCGACCTTCCGCGCCCCGCTCCGCGTAGACGACGGCGTCGCGGTAGCAGCTCTTCATGATCTCCAGACGGGAGATGACATCCTTTTTGTCGTTGCCGATGAGCGCCGCGAAGTAAAGCCTCTGCAGGGGGGCCTGCAGCTCAGCGCCGGAGAGCCTGGCGATGATCTCGTCGCGCAACTCCAGGTATGACTCTCTGCTTAGAGCAAGGGCTTTGGCGATGCTTCCCCCCGATGAGGCGGCCAGTACGGACAACTCTTGATCGGAAAGCGACAGGCTGTCCTTCAGGTAGGCATGAACGGTTTGTTCCGGCAGGGGATTGAACCGCACGTGCTGACAGCGGGAAAGGATCGTCTGGGGCAGCAGATGGAGACGCGATGTCGTGAGGATGAGGATGTTGGCCGGCGACGGCTCCTCCAGGGTCTTCAGCAGGGCGTTGGCCGCGACGTTGTTCAGCTTATCGGCCTGGGCGATGATGAAGACGCGGTTCTTTCCTTCAAAGGGACGAAACTTCATCTGGTCCTGGAGATCGCGGATCGCCTTGATGCGGATGAACTGGCCCTCCGCCACGAGGGTGGACACGTCGGAATGGTTGCCGTGCGCGATCTTCCGGCAGGAAGGGCACTCGCCGCAGGGAGTTTGGCTTTCCGAGGCCAGCGGGCAGTTCAAGGCCGTCGCGAAGGTCAGCGCCGTCGTTCTCTTTCCGATGCCCGCCGTCCCGTAGAACAGGTAGGCGTGAGCGATCCGGTCCTTCTCCATGGCGCTGCGGAGCACCGCGATGTGTTTCTCATGGCCGTAGATGTCTTGCCATTTCATCGAGATGCCTTCAGTACACCGCTTTGTTCTAGGGCGTGACGGACCTCATCTTGAACCTGGGCGACGTCTCCCGCGGCGTCAACGACGCAGAACCGCTCCGGCTGTCGAGAGGCGATATCGAGGTAACCCGCGCGGATGCGCTCGTGAAACTGGAGTGCCTCCTGTTCAAAACGGTCTTCGGCATCTTGCCCCGGCGCCAGGCGCGCTACGCGCTCCTTTGCCCGGGCGAGGCCCATTTCCACCGGGAGATCGAAAAGGATCGTGAGCGACGGCTTCAGTCCCACCGTGGCGATATCGCTTATCTTTCTGATGGTATCGAGATCGAGTCCTCGACCGTAACCCTGGTAGGCGATTGTGGCGTCCGAAAAGCGATCGCAAAGGACGATCTTTCCCGCCGCAAGTGCCGGGGCGATGACGTCCTGCACATGTTGGGCACG
>JAQULV010000204.1 GCA_028718405.1 Smithellaceae bacterium | reverse complement strand
CCGGTATCTCCTGTAGACTATAGGTAGTGGACAGCTTTGATATGGCCGTGCAGAGCGACGTCCAAGGCAGATCTTCCGGATCGTTGACGATAACGGTAATGCCGTTAAGAAGTTCAGAGAGATTTACGCCGAGGTTGGACTGGTTGACAATCAAAGCGGCCTTTACTTTGCCGTCCAACGAAAGAGAATGAATATTCCATTTCCTAGTCAATCCCAGTTCCCGGTAACTTTGTTCCAGACTTCCCTCTTCCATATATTTCCTGTCTAAACCGAGAACATCCAGGAGAAGGCCTCCCGAATGGTGTCGGTAGAAAAGGGACAACTCCCGTGCTTCCGGGGCGGTTAGCTCCTCGATGGTCCATCCGGTCGGGAGGTCGCTGCCTCTTTCTTCCCGGTCATAGGTTAGATAGGCGCATGAATCGACGGAACAGATGCGCGGATCGTTCATCTCTTTAGCAAAGCCGCCGAAGGTCCGGCTTGGGAACTTATTGTCCGGCCGATAGTAACACATCACGTAATCCATCTTGGCTGAAGGCAAATGGCATAAGCCGTAGTTGAACATCGTAATATGTTTTAGGACCTGCAGGCCGGGAATCCTGTTTTCCAAAGGCACTGCCGCATGGTGATGAATCAGCCATGCGCGTTCATAAATCTGCACCATCGATATATGGCCGTAGAGCTTTCCGTCCTTTTCGTATGTAAAGTGACGGGCGATGTTAGGCGCCTCAAGATAGAGTTTACGGTAGGTGTCCTTGAACTCCTCCTTGTAGCCTTTGATGATGTTATATTTCTTGGGATAGATGAACCCAGTCTGGAAAAAGAACTCCCAGAGGGCATCGGTATCGACTCTGTTGGATATATAGACGTAAGGATCTTTGATACGGAAAATTATCTGAGCCAGAGAGGAATAATCTCTAAGGGCCATATCGAGTATGACGAATTCGCAAATGACCTGTTTGTCTTCGGTGTAGCGACGCTCGACTACCTGCGCACTGCACCTGATGTTTAGTGTCGCTGCATACGTGATCGTGAGATCAGAGACGATCAACCCCGGAATCAGGAGCGACTCGGCTTCCGGCTCGCTTACCGAAAATCCCCACGTCGATATGTCGCGGACTTCCCTTTTCACCTTCCTTCCCAAAAGGGGATGCTCGAAATCTATGAGCGGCGCCGGCGCCAATTCTATGGGAGGATTGGGGATCAGGCGGGGAGGAAAAGGTCGTAGTTCTTTGTTGATAGGGGCCAGTACCACCTCTCCGGTTCCGCTTTCTGCCATCTTTCTGATGATTCGACAGAGACCGGAAAAGAGAAGCTGCTGGTCTTGGTATATCTGTATATTCGCCTGCTCCGCCGGATTCAGCCCGTGAAACGAATGGATGGTGTCATCCTTCAGCCTGACGCGGAAAGCAAGGCTGCTGAAATCGAGAAGCTCGCACTTGGCCAGAGTGCCATTCTGTATGAGATCGGCGTCCAAAGGTGGACATCGGTAACGCTTCACCTTCCTCAGATTGAGCCTGTGGCTCACTTCGGGGAGCTTCACGGTAATGAGCTCGGCATTCATCTTTTCCAGTGCGGCCGGAACTATCGTGATGGACAGGCCATCCGTTACCATCAGGTGCATGAAACGATAGTAGTCCAGGTTTATGGGGTCCTCTTCCTCTGTAAACCAGCGGCACGACAGTCTGTCGTTGGCACAGGGTTCGGGATGCGCCTTCACCAGGATTTCTTCATCGTATTGGGAATGGTGAAGCTGAACGAAGATATGGCCGTCAGTAAAATGTATATGGTTCAGGGCGTTGATGATGGCCCCTTTGGCCACGGGCTGCGAGGATTCGATAATGGAGGAAAGATCAGCGCTTTGATTGGGCAAAGACAACAGCGGGGTTTCAACTTCCGGCGAGCTACGTGTACCTACCAGTTTTATTGGGGACTTCTCTGGAGCTTCCAAATCTACCTTTCCGTCCGCCAGCGGCTAATTTATACCGCCCCCCTTGGTCAGAAAATGCTGCGTAGCGAAATCCTGGCCTTACATCTGCAACAATTGTACGTATGAAATGGTTAACACTTAGCAAAAATGTCATTTCATGTCAAGGTTTTATGGATTAACCATTTGGCTGTCAAAGGTTGTACCGCTCTGATGCCCGTTGCTTCTGCATTGCGGAAGAGTTGATGAGGAAATCCAGCAATTTGGAGAGATTCCGCAGCCGCGCCGCTGCCAAAGGAGTTGCTTTTTTAGTTACCCTGCGATAGGGATGCAGCTAAAGAAAATCCATATTTATACCGATGAAATTTTCAGAGGCCATATGAAAATCAAATTTTTAGGTGCGGCGCGGACGGTTACCGGATCGTGTTATCTGCTGGAGACGGGCGGCCACAAATTTGCCATCGACTGCGGCATGCATCAGGGCAACGCCGAGATAGAGAAGAGAAATTGGGACGTCGACGTTTATGGCGCCGGGGATATCGAGTTCTTTCTCGTCACCCACGCTCATATCGATCACTCGGGCCTGCTGCCCAAAATGGTGCAGAACGGCTTTAAGGGCCGCATCTACACAACGCCGCCGACGCGTGATCTACTGCAGATCATGCTCCTGGACAGCGCACATATCCAGGAAATGGAGGCTCAGTGGAAGAGCAAGAAGCGCCTGCGCCACGGCGAGAAGCTCATGAAACCCCTCTATACTCAAAAGGACGCCATGGGTGTTTTCCCGCTGTTCGACGTCATGCCCTACGAGCACGCATTCGAACCATTCCCCGGGCTGAAAGTGAACTTCAAGGACGCCGGCCATATCCTCGGTGCATCGTTGGTGGAGATGTGGGTGAAAGAAAACGGCTGCTGCCTGAAGCTCGTCTTCTCCGGTGACATCGGCCGCCCGGCCCAACTCATGATCCAAGACCCCGCGATGATCGGCGATGCCGACTATCTTTTCCTCGAATCGACCTACGGCAACCGCAACCACAAGAACGAAGAGGACAGTCTCAACGAGTTGGCCGACGCTATCTCATACAGCTATGATCACGGCGAGAAAGTGATCATCCCCGCTTTCGCCGTGGAGCGGACCCAAGAGATGATCTACTCCCTGTATTTGCTCGACAAGGAGGGAAGGCTTCCCAAGGACATGCCCGTCTATGTGGACAGCCCCCTGGCGATTCAGGCGACGGAGATATTCAAGCGTTATCCCGACTACCTGGATAAGGAGACGCGCGCGCTTCTGAAGAAAGGCGAGAATCCGCTGTGCCTTCCACAGCTCCATTTCACCTTGTCGACACAGGAGTCCATGGCGATCAACACGGTGACCGGACCGGCCGTCGTCATCTCGGCGAGCGGCATGGCCGATGCGGGCCGCATCAAGCATCACCTGAGACATAACCTCTGGCGCGAGGGTGCGGCGATCGTCTTCGTGGGATTCCAGGCGCAGGGAACCACGGGCCGCAAGATCATCGACGGCGCCACCTCCGTACGCATCTTCAACGAGGATGTCGTCGTGAAGGCGAAGGTCTATACGATCAACGGCTTTTCTGCGCATGCCGGTCAGAGTCAGATACTTGAGTGGCTGAGCCATTTCCATTCGGAGGGCATGAAGGTATTCCTCATCCACGGTGAGTATACGGCCCAGCAGGAGCTGGCAAAATTGATCAAGGAGCGCTTCGGTTTTGAGACCCCGATTCCAGACTATCTCGAAGAGACGACTTTGAAGATGGGTCAGGAGCTCAAGCGCGTGGAATACCCGGAACAGGCCGCGCCCCGCATCGATTGGGATTACCTGATGGCCGATATCGAAGGTCGGATCAACCAGCTTCGGGAACGCCAGGGCCAGATCCAGTCCCGGCCTTGGGTCGAACAAACAGACCTCAGGGACAAGCTCCTTGAGCTCAACCGCAGCATGACGACGATCATCTCGGAGTTATGATATTACCGATCTCCGGATGAAGCATCCTGGCCATGATCTCCACGGCGTCAACGATGCGCGGGGAGCTGCGCGTAATGATGTCCGGTTCGATGCGGTAGATCCGGCCATCCCTTACGGCCGGAATCTGCGGCCATTTTCCCCACAGCGCCTTCGTCCGTGCAAGATCACCTCTATCTTCCATCGATGAACAGATGATGACCTCGGGTTGACGGGCCACGACCTCTTCGATGCT
>JAQULV010000203.1 GCA_028718405.1 Smithellaceae bacterium | reverse complement strand
GAGAATCGTGAGGAACGCCCGATCGTAGCCCGTTTCGATGGCCGCCCGCGGCGTCTTGCCGCTACGCAGTTCCTCGCGGATACGCTCAAAGATCAGAACGTTGGCGTCCACCGACATACCGATGATGAGCACGATACCGGCGATGCCGGGAAGTGTCAGTGTAGCATGGAAGGCCGCGAGCACGCCCCCCAGGATCACCATATTGAGGATCAGGGCCAGATCGGCGATGAGGCCCGAGAACTTGTAGTAGAAGACCATGAAGAAGACCACGAGGATCGTGCCGATAATGCCCGACCAGATGCCCTTCTCGATGGAATCCTGTCCCAGAGACGGTCCTACGGTGCGCTCCTCCAGGATGTTGACCGGGGCCGGCAGAGCACCCGCCCGCAGGACGATGGCCAGGTCTTTCGCCTCGTCCATCGTGAAGGTGCCGGTGATCTGGGCCTGGCCGCCGGAGATCGGTTCCTGAATGACCGGCGCCGAATGGACTTGGCCGTCCAAGACGATCGCCAGACGCTTCTTTACGTTTTCCGTCGTGACCCTTTCAAAATCGCGCGCCCCCTGGGCGTTGAACTTGATGGCCACGTAAGGTTCGCCGAAGCGGTCGCTGATCTTCACCTGGGCGCTCTCCAGAGAATCGCCGGTGAGGACGGGCTTGTCTTTGAGCAGATAGGGCTGGCCGCCGGTGCGGCGCCCCGTTTGCCGGTCGATGCTCTCGCCGTATGCGATCACGTCGCCCTCGGGGATGTTGCCCTGCAGGGCCTGCTCCAAGCTGTGTTCGTCATCGACCATCTTGAATTCCAGAAGGGCGGTCTTGCCGATCAGGTTCTTCGCACGCTCCGTGTCCTTGATGCCGGGGAGTTGGATGACGATGCGGTCTTCGCCCTCGGGGATGATCTCCGGCTCGGCGATACCGAACTGGTCAACGCGGTTGCGTATCGTCTCGACGCTCTGCTCCACCGCCAGCTTCTTGAGGTCGTTGATCCGCTTGGGTTTCATGCGTAGCTGAATCTGTGCGACACCCCCGGACACCGACGAAGAGGTGATCTCCAGATCGGGGTAGAGCTCTCCCACGAGTTTCTCGAAGGGATCCTTGGCCACGGCGTCGGGGAGCTCTAACGAGATGACCCCGTCCGCGGACAGAGAGACGTTGCGGAAGCGAATCCGCTTGTCCATCATGGAGTCCTTCATATTGTTTACGGTCCGGTTGAGGCTGCTCTCCACGGCCTTGGCCGTGTCGACCTCGAGGACCAGGTGCGTTCCGCCCTGCAAATCAAGCCCTAGCGGGATCTTCCCTATGGGCAGGTACTGTTTCCAGAAGTCGGGAAGCTCGGGTGCTAAGGACGGGATAAGAAAGATAACGGCGGCGATACAAACGACTGCCGCGATGGCGGCGCGAAGCTGTAGGCTTTTAAGCATGAGAACCTCTCCCTATTCCTTTTCCGCCTTGGCAACGACGGTGGCGATGTAGTTTCTCGATACCTTGATCCTGACTTTGTCGGCGATCTCCAGCGTGATCACGTTGTCGGTGATGGCGGTGATCTTGCCGTGGATGCCGCCCGTCGTCACGACCGTGTCGCCGTGGTGCAGGTTCGCCAGCATCTGGAGGGTTTCCTTCTGTTTCTTCTGCTGCGGTCTGATCAGAAGGACGTAGAATATGACGAAGATGACGGCCATCGTGATGATGAAACCGAAATCGGCGCCTCCGGCGCCGGTGCCGCCGACACTGGGGAAACTTCCCATTGCGTATGCTAGATGGGCCAAATTATGATCCTCCTTGTCATGTACTCTTCAGTATCTGTTTTTTCAGCTCCGCGTACGTGCCGAGGTCGATGGCCGTCCTGATCCGCTCCATGAGATGCATGTAGAAGCGGATGTTGTGTACCGTATTCAGGATCATGGCCAGGATTTCCCCGCTGACGAAGAGATGTCTCAAATAAGCCCGCGAATAATTCCTGCATGTGTAGCAGTCGCAGGATTCGTCAAGGGGCGCCTCGTCGGTACGATAACGGGCATTCTTTATAACAACCTTTTCGGTGTTTGTAAATAATAATCCATGACGTGCACAGCGCGTGGGAAGGACGCAATCGAACATGTCGATCCCGCTCTCTACCGACATTATAATGTCTCGCGGGGTGCCCACGCCCATGAGGTAGCGCGGCATCTCGGCGGGGAGAAGCGGTGCGGCATAGGCCACGATTTCGTCCATCAACTCCCGGGGTTCGCCCACGCTGAGTCCTCCCAGGGCGTAGCCGTCGAAACCTATCCGCAGCAGTTCCTCCACGGCCCGGGACCGTAGCTCTTTGTGGGTTCCGCCCTGGACGATTCCGAAGAGGGCCTGATCTTCACGGCGTTTGGCTCTCCGGCATCTTGCCGCCCAGTCGCTGGTAAGGCGAAGCGATTTCTCCGCCGCCCTAAAATCGGCGGGGTAGGGGGTGCACTCGTCCAGACACATGGCGATGTCCGATCCCAGGGCCTCCTGGATCGAGACGGCCAGTTCCGGCGTGATGAAATGCTTGGAGCCGTCGATATGGGACTGGAAGGTGACGCCTTCGGGGGTGATCTTTCGGAGCGCGTCCAGGCTGTAGACCTGGTAGCCGCCGCTGTCGGTGAGGACCGGACCGTCCCAGTTCATGAAGCGGTGCAGGCCCCCCAGCTCTTTCACCAGTTCGTGGCCGGGGCGGAGGTAGAGGTGGTAGGTGTTGGCGAGAACGATCTGGACACCCAGCGTATGGAGCTGCTCAGGCAGAACCGCCTTCACCGTGCCCTGCGTGCCCACCGGCATGAAGGCGGGCGTCTCCACGCTGCCGTGGGGCGTGGTGATCCTTCCCAGGCGCGCCTGCGAAGTGGGGTCTTTCTTGATCAGTTCAAAACGAAACGCCATAACCTTCTTTTCTTTCCTTCTCCCTCAACGAAAGATTGGGTTCGCGAAATGCGAATTCAATCTTTCAAATTCTCTCACACAATCAGCATGCAGTCGCCGTAGCTGTAGAAGCGGTAACGCGCGGCAACGGCCTCGGCGTAAGCCTTCTGCAAAAGATCGCTCCCCGCGAAGGCCGAGGCTAAAAGCAGCAGCGACGAGCGCGGCAGATGGAAATTTGTGAGGAGCGTATCCACTCTCTTGAAGCGATAACCGGGATAGATATAGATTCCCGTGGAAGCCGACCCGGCCCGGATGCGGCCCTCCTCGTCGGCGGCGGCCTCCAACACTCTTGTCGAGGTAGTGCCCACGGCGATGACGCGCTCGGCCTCGTTGATGAGGCGGGCGGCCGCGGGGCTGATCTCGAAGAACTCTTCCTCCATAACGTGATCTTCGACGTTTTCCGTCTCGACGGGGACGAAGGTCCCGTAACCCACGTGGAGCGTGACCGGCGCGATGTCGATTCCCACCGCCTGGATGTCGTTTAAGACCTCCGGAGAGAAATGAAGTCCCGCCGTCGGTGCCGCGACCGATCCCGGCTCGCGGGCGTAGATCGTCTGATAGCGCTCCCGGTCGCCCGCCGTGAGGCCATTATCGCGTGCCCGCTTGATGTAGGGCGGAAGCGGCGCGAGGCCGTATTTCTCCAGGAACGCATCGAAGGCGCCGTCGACCTCGAAAGAGACGAGCCACTTCTTGTCGGAGATCCGCTCGACGATTCGCGCCTGGCCACGCTCGCCGATCGTGAGGACCAGGCCTTCCGTTACCCGCTTCCCGGGGCGGAGCAATGCCTCCCAGAGGGTGTCGCTTCCCGCCTTGTGGAGAAGCAGTATCTCGACGAGTCCTCCCGTCGCTTTCTTCGCGATCAGGCGCGCGGGAATCACCCGCGAATTGTTGATTACCAGGCAGTCGCCCTTTTTGAGAAAGAAGGGAAGATCGAAAAAACCCCGATGCTCAATGGCGCCCGTATCCCTTTTCACGACCATCATCCGTGCCCGGTCGCGCTGTTCGCAGGGCTGCTGGGCGATGAGCTCGGCCGGAAGATCGTAATCGAAATCCTTGAGCTTCATCGGTGCCGTTCCCGATGCGAACCACTCACCATAGAGGCGGGGAGAGTTGTCATGGATATGGGCATCTTCAGTTCCTGCCGAAGTAGATGAGAATAAGCCCCACGGCGACGGCGGCGAATCCCAAGATGCGCAGCATCGAGTCGGGGACCTCCAGGAGTTTCAAGAGGTAGAGCTTGATCCGT
>JAQULV010000202.1 GCA_028718405.1 Smithellaceae bacterium | reverse complement strand
CCGTAGACGTCTCTCATTACTAAAAGGGTACCGATGTGGATTCGATTTCGGAAACACTGCGCCTCAAGAGAGTTAATGAATATCTTTGCCTCCTCGAAGAGGTAATTGTACGCAATGTGGTCGAAATGGTAGTGCGTGTTGACGATAACATCGACGCGGGAGCGCTCCTTAAGTATCTCCAGTGTCTTGCGCCCGCTACCCGGATCGATGAGCGCCTTGACGTCGCCGTTGATGAACAGCGAATTGCAGCAGGGGAACTTGGCCATGTTCTCGCCATGGATCACCTCCACGGCGCCGAAACTGGTATTCTCCATGGTCACGGGCTTAAATCCTCTCCATCTCTTCGTCGTTTCCTGCCCGATAACGGATCACGAGGGCTCATCTTCGCTCCCCTCGTGGATGTTGGTGAGTATCTGGCGAAGCGTATCCTTCAATTGGGCGAGGTCATCGGTGTCCACATTGGACAGCACCTGGCCCATAACCAGGTCCACCTTTTCGGCGACGGTGTCCTTAATCGCACTGCCCGCCTCGGTCAGATTGATCTTCAGTACCCGCCGATCCTCGGGGTCTGGAACACGCGTCACCAAGCCGTCGCGCTCCATCCGGTCGATCAGCCCCGTCATCGTGGATGGTTCCAGCCCCGCCCGTCTCCCCAACTCGATTACCTTAAGGCCGTCTTCGTTCCAGAGGCACATCAGCACGCCCATATAGGCGGGCCTGAGTTCCGTGAGTCCCGCCTCCGCAAAGGCTCGTTTGAACACCGACGTTGCCGCGAGCGACACGCGGGTCACGAGGTAGTAGGGACAATCTTGGGGATCGGCACTGAAATATCTGTAGGCGGTCTTCTTCTTCGGAGTCATTCTTCGCTTCCGTTATAGATTGATCAATATATTACCGAAGCGAAATATACTGTCAAGGAAAATCGGATACGGATCAGGATAGATTTATGGTGCGGGCAGATTCCGGAATTATCCGGCTAAGCTAAGCCCGATGAACTACGACACCATCTCGGCGATGATATCCCGGACCGGTTTGATGTCGCGGATCAGGGCGGCCGCCTCGCCGGCCCCGGCGGGGAAGAGGTCGAAGTCCCCGGCGGACCAGGCTTGCGGGGCATTAAAGAGGCTGTAGATATCGGGCAACTTGACAGTCGGGTCGCCCATCTCCTTTTCCAGCTTGGAATTCGCGACCACGCGCATTTTCATGGGGCCGATGGGGAGCAGAACCGTTCCGCCGTCGCCGCATTTGAGGATGGCTTCCTTCCAGGCCGGGGCGGCGGGGCTTTCCTCGGAGGCAATGAAACGCGTGCCCACCTGCACTCCTTGGGCGCCCAGCGCCAGGGCGGCGCGATAACCCCTTCGGTCCACGATACCGCCGGCCGCGACGATAGGGACCTTCACGTGATCAGCCACCAGCGGTACCAGCACCATATTGGAGGATTCCGATCCCAGGGAACGGAGGCCGCCCGATTCTGATCCTGAGACAACGATGCCATCCGCGCCTGCCTCTTCGGCCTTGATGGCGTTGCTCAAAGAAAGGAGAACGTGGAGCCCCTTCATCCCTGCGGCATGGATAAGGGGATATAGATTCTTGGGAGAACCGGCCGAGGTCGTGACGGTCTTCACGCCGGCGCGCGAAAGAATCTCCAGGATCTCCTGGTTGTGCGGATTCATCACCATGAGGTTGGCCCCAAAGGGCCTGTCGGTGAGCCTGCGGACCTCGCCCACGAGTTTGGTCGTTTCGTCGGGATTGCTGAAGGCCAAGGCGAGCATTCCGAAAGCGCCTGCCTCACAGATGGCGGCCGTGAGTTTCGCGCTGTTGATGGCCCCGATGGGACCTTGGATAATGGGATGACGGCAACCGAGGATATCGAGGAGCTGCATATCTTCCTCCTTTTCAAAAGAAGAGATTTGTTAAGATAAGGCCTTCTCAAGCAACTCGCCCAGCAGCTTCGCCGTCTGGCCGGTAAGTTTCTGGCAGGATAGGCGCCCCGGGCCCTCGCGGAACTGCTTCAACTGCGCAGAGTCGCGCCAGTCCACGCCTGCTATCTCGCGGCAGAGGATATTCCCCTGGCCGACCTCCCTGCGGAAACGCGCCAGGAAGTCGTAGGCGTAAAGCCACATCCTCAAGTCTGCGTCGTCACCAGCGCTGCTTCTGCCGAATTTGAGTCCGAGAACTGCCAGCGCTCCGATCACGGCGCCGCAGATCTCGCCGTGGCCGGCCAGTCCCCCGCCGAAGATATCCATGGCGCGGATCAGATTAGAATCGTCGATGCCCAGCTTTTCTTGCCCGACCGCAAGAACCGCCTGACTTCAATGAAGGTACTGTCCGAAGAGTTCCGCCGCCTTCTCCTGCATTTCCTGAGGTGTCATGACATTTATCCACTATCCTTTCATATTACCGGGACCTTACTATCGGTAGTCCACGAGCGTTTCAATCCGCCCCGTCAGTTCGGCCACGACGGCATCGATATCGCCGATCTCGATCCGGGCGGCCGAGTTGGGGCAGACGGTAACACAGCGCCCGCAGGTCTTGCAGAGGTGTTCGTTGCGGACTACCTCCGTTGCCTCGAGCTTGATGGCGCCCATGAAGCATTCCGCGACGCAAACGCCGCATGCTTGGCACGCTTCCTTATCTACTGCGATCCGCACACCTTTGAGGGGCACAAGCGAGGCCACCGCCTTTGCCGGCAGATATTTGCCGGAGTTGAGGATCGTGCAGCAACAGCGGCAACAGTAGCAGACGGTGAGCAGTTTTCCCCGGTCCCGCACGCCCCAGATGAGGTTGTCGATCTTTACCCGTCCCATCATGGGTATGAGACCGTTGGCGACAGCCTCATGAAAATGGTCGAGGGCCTCTTCGACGGAAACGTGACGGGCGATGCGAGGATCGATCTCCTTCGTGCCTTCACCAAGTAATGTGCAACCGATGGTCACGGGGTGGTTTTCACAGCGCTTTGCGTCCCGGCAGGTGCAACGCTCGATGATGACCCGGTGGGAAGAGTTACGGATCATCTGTTCTACGACCGCACCGGGAAGCGGCACGGACCCGGGAACGCCCGCTGCCTCATTGATCGGGATGTAGGAGATGTTGAGATTCTTCTTGGAAAAAAGGGGAACAAGGCTAAGGGAAATGAACCTTCCCACGATAGGCCAGGTTGTGGCTTGGGCGCTCAGCCACGTGATTGGCCATACCTTTGCCAGAAAGGCAAGCCACCATCTCGGACGCTTGGACACACCTCACCTCCGCTATGTAATCAGTTTTAGCTGGTTTCGAGACTTATTGCGCCGTGCAACGGACGGGGCGACATTCTTGCCCACAGACATTCCGTACCGTCCCGCTTACACTCTCCGTGTTTATTGGCCGATGCAGAGCCTACTCCTTTTGGAGCCGCCGGTTTATAGGCAGAGGATCTCGTCTTCCGTCAGATCCTTGACCTTTACCGGATCGATGCCCTTCAGGCGTGCCGCCAATTCCTTGGATGATATCTCGGGAACCGTAAGGACGATCCTATAGTCCCGATCCTTCAGCCAGGTAAAGAACTGCCAGGCGGAGCATTCCTTACAGTGGACCGCCTTCTTCTTGAGGTAGGCTGCTCCCGTGTAACCTTCCAGCACTCCGTGTCGCTCGCACTTGATGTCTTTACAGAAAATACCGGATTCGTATTTCTTTTTCATGTCTCTCTCCCAATGGGTGATGGATTCCATCGTAAAACAATTTATTGTATTCACCTTGTTTTGCGGCGATTGTAGCAAAAGCCCCGGGATAATTCAAGCAGGCAGGGGGAGAAGATACGAAAAGCCTTTCTACTTTTCTATTGTGAAAAGGCGCAAAATCTCCTAAATAGCGGCGTGGGATTGTCCCATTTCCTTCACGGATGGCGAAACGGGCCATTTGCTCAGGTGCGGAGTGATGTCAAAGACGATTCTGGTGGTAGACGACGAGAAAGACATTGTCGAGTTGATCTCCTATAACCTCGAGCGGGAAGGGTACAACGTCCTTAAGGCTTACGACGGCGAAGAAGCTCTCAGAGTCGCCAAAGAGCGCAAGCCTTCTCTGATTGTACTCGATCTGATGCTTCCGAAGATGAGTGGGCTCGACGTTTGCCGCGCCCTGCGCAAAGCGCCGGACACGTCCAACCTTACCATTATGATGCTTACCGCCCGGGG
>JAQULV010000201.1 GCA_028718405.1 Smithellaceae bacterium | reverse complement strand
TGTTGGTTATCTGAACGCCAAGAATAATCCTTTTCCCCATGAAGCAGCTCCTTTCTATCCTCGATGATTTCTTCCCGTGGCGGGAAGGAGCGGTTTTGCCCCAGCCTTTTAGCCGTGATGGGGATCATACAGGATTTTGCACCATCCAACAAGACTTCGGCCAAGGGAAGATAAGGCTTGACTTCCCCCGGTCGTTACGATAACCTAAGTCAAAATAAAGTTCCCCGGGTCTTTACGGCACGGGGGGGACAGTAAGAGTTGGATCAGAGATTTTGAGAAAAGCATAGCTTGACCACCAGGAATTCAGCGTCTTGGTGGTCTTCTTTTTTCGCTTCGATCCGACTGAGAGAAAGAAAGGAGAAAGCAGAGAATGCCGGAAGGAAAAGTGAAGTGGTTCAATGAGCAGAAGGGTTACGGCTTCATCGAGAAGGATGATGGTGGCGACGTATTCGTTCACCACAGTGCCATTCAGGGCAGCGGTTTTAAGACCCTGGAAGAAGGCCAGCGTGTCAGTTTTGACATCGAACAAGGCAAGAAGGGACCCGCCGCGGCGAACGTAAAACCGCTGTAGTTCTGTCCACGAATAGTACCGAGATTTAGATCACCTCTTTGAAGTGCCTTCATTGCGATGCGCGGCGAGCTTCTGCAGCCGCGAAAGGTTAACCAGAGGGTCAAACAATGGCCAGAACGAAGTTTTCCTTCGATAAACGTCAAAAGGAAATCGCGCGGAAACACAAGCAAGAAGAAAAGGCCGCCCGCCGTGCGGAAGCTAAACAAAGAAAAGCGGCAGGCCTTTCGGAGTCCGAAGAAGGTTCCGGTCTTGCCACGGAGGAAAACGATACCGATCTGCCAGTGGACTGATTTCTTTCTGTAGTTATTTTGAGACTGTGGCGCGGCCGGTTTTCCAAACCGGCCCCATATTATGACGTTAACTAATCGGCCGTTGTTCACCTATCGAGCCCTATCGGCGCTCAGGGAAAACATGGTGAAGGGAGCCTTTTGAAGATTCCCAATACTCAGACCATCTTCCGCATGGCCTTGAACGGTATCATTGTGGTGATGACTGCCTTCATCATCATTGTGCTCATCTTCGGCCTGTTCCACACCATCTCCGTCATGAAGGTCTATCTTATCGACCAACCCGGTAGTCGGCCGTTCAACGCCGTTGTCATCGAAGTCCTGACCTTTCTGGTAATCATCGAGCTCTTCCGCAGTTTCGTGGGCTACTTCGACGCTCATCGCTTCCGGCTCAGCACGATGATTGATCCGGCCATCATCTTCGTAATCCGCGAGCTGATCGTCAAACTCTACGATGAAAAGGGCGTTGCCTGGGAGGTCATCCTGGCCTTTGGCTTTCTTATTCTCTGCCTGGGGACCGTAAGAACGATGGCAGTGCGATTCAGCCCCGACGAAGACCCACAGGCGAAAGTGTAATACCGTCAAGAATGGTTTTTGAGTGCGGTAAGAAGATTTCTAAAGCGAGGCGGAAGATTTTATCTCCCGCCTCGCTTTTTGATATTCTGGCCGTCGCAATCAGGCCCCGGGGCCCCTCATCTTGTCGATGATGGATTTCATGATCGTCTCACGTTGTTTGAGGGATCTGCGAAACTCCCGATCATCGGTATTCACGATTTCAATGCGCAAGGCTAGATAGTCTTTTTCCAGTATCTGCAGAAGTTCTTTTTCCTCTTCATTGGTCAAATCCAGTGTCGCCATCGTCGTTCTCCTTTCCTTGCGGTGTTAAGGCCTCACTTTTTCCTTTGTCCGGCCGATGGGGTAAACGGGGAAGATTTCAAATTTCATGATATCCAGCCACGGCGCACGGGCGGCAATCAGGCCCTTGGCGTCGGTGTCAACTACATATATCGTCCTGCGTCCCTGTACATCGTACCATTCCGAGAATACCTGCACATCACCGGGCCAACTCCAGGACACGCTCCTGGTGCGGACCTCTCTCTCATCCTTCGGCTCCCACGTACATACCATCATGAAATACATACCGGCACCTCCTTGAGATTTGATTGTCGATAGAAAAGCGGTCAATCCCCCCATGGCTCACGCCTTGGGGCCGATCCGAGAATGTAGGGCGGGCTAAGAGCCCGCACATTGCTGAGAATGTGAACGGAATTTAACAAACAAGTCGCCTTGGAAACCTGGGCTCGTCGGTGTGGATAAAGAAATGAAATAATGCTGAGATTACCTTGGCCCGTGCGGAGAGATAACCGATGGAGCCGACTCACAATTAAAGTTTAGAAAACAAGGATTAGGAAGTCAAGCGTAACGAACAGACCTTCGTTCTCATTGCCCTTCTTCGTTGGCCTCCTTATTGGCCTTCTCCAATTCTTCTAATCTCCTTCTCTTTGCCTCGATATCGTCCAGCTTCTGCTTCCAGTATTCCCATTTATAGCCCAAGCCGTAATAGAAGTTCATCCGGAAACGGTACTCATCCTCATGGCTTTTCGCTTCCTCATAGTCCCGTCTGGCCTCTTCAATCTCTTTCTCCAGTTTCGCTTTGGCCTCTTCAACCTCAGTTTTCCTTTCCGCCTCTTCACGTTGCCGCTCTGATTGTTCGGACGGAGGAGTTTTAATTTCTTTTTCTTCCGACGGAGGGATAGATGCGGACAGCGGTGTGGGAGGAAAGTAGTATTCCCGATACTTTTCACCCACGTGGGAAGGAGGCTGATCAGTTATGTGAACTACTCCCTTTTCGTCCTGCCAGACGTAAAACTCGTCGGCGAGCACGGGAAAAGAAGAGATAAGAAGAATTGCAAAGGCCACGATAAGCGTTTTCATGTGACCGTGTAAACCTCGCAGGGGGAAGAAATGACTTTATTGATCTACCGCAACTTTTAAAATTATGTCATAGCTTGATTGTCTAGTCCACAATGAATATTGTTCGATATCTTCCTTTACCTTTATAGAATACTCGGCAATGTCGGCAAGAGATGTGCGGGATAATTTTCCGACATGGTCCGGGGTCAGGATTTCATTGACATAATAACCCCGTTTAGTGGTATTAAGGCTTTCATAAATCCCTCAGCAAATATCGGGACCGCTGCCTGATCAAGCAACTGATGACGGGTAGACAAACGATGAAACCGTCTTCGGCCAGTTGCACAAGAGCGAAGTAGTCCAAAGGCTGCTCTTGCTCTTTTGCGGAGCCGTCGTAAGAACCAGTTCTCTGTAAAGCCATCGGCACCATAAGTGACGCTTCAGAAGCACGATAAACAATCTCAATGCGATCAACTCCGTCTGATACGGGGATAATTTCGAAAAAGAGAGGGAATGTCTATGGCGAACGATCTTTTATGGCTGGTAGTTGGAGTCTTGGTTTTCGGTCACGTCCGGTTTGAGCCGAAGGGCATGCGACTGAAGAAGGTAAGTCCGATTCAGTATGCCATTCATTGGGTGTACGGCGTCGCAGAGCCGCTAATTCTCCGCCTCGTCGATTTTCTGCTGCAGCTGAAGTTTCTCAACAATACTCGCCTGGGAAGATATATCTTGCTTTTGATTGCTAAGTCGAGCTGGGCATTCCCTCACGGTATTATCATCTCAACACAAGCCGCGGAGAAGGTCGTCGATTTTCTGGAAAAGACGGAGGGACCGAAGGGAGCGCGTCTTGCCGTCGGTCCCTGTGTGTGTCAAAGGGCACTTAACCGCTGGGTGGAACCGTGCACGAAAGATATCGTGTTGCTTTACGCGGCCGATATCTACCATCACCTGAACATCGGCTACAAATTGATCAGCGCCGAAGAAGCAAAGGGTATTCTGCGGGAATGCAACAAGGCAGGGCTTGTGCATGAACTGGATTTTTGTCTCCAATCGGGGAAGTGGCTCTTCGTTCTGTGTAACTGCGATAAAGAGATCTGTGTTCTTACGCGCGTCTTTCACAAGACCGGAGAGTTTCTCTGGCCGGGGCCTGAGGTGGTGAAGTACGATCCACAATCCTGTCTTGGTATCGAGAAATGCGGGCTGTGCCTGCAACGATGCATGTTCAATGTCAATTCACAGCACGGCGTTCGGGTCACTGCCAAACTCGGTAACTGTATGGGGTGCGGACTCTGTGTGGGAACCTGCATGGGGAAAGCAAGGGTTATGGAACCTAGGAAAACCTTCCAGCACGCCCATCAGATTCCGGTTGAGGTGATGCTGGATTGATCGGCTAAATGGTAAAC
>JAQULV010000200.1 GCA_028718405.1 Smithellaceae bacterium | reverse complement strand
CCAGTATTTCGTAATAATCACGTTTCGCCATTAAAATCTATGATCGCTTCTCCCTTTGATATCCCGTTTTCAGGGTAATTATCATTTCCGAGCTGTCAAGGCTGAAGCCTCACGAGGCGTCGGAGGGCCTCTTCGTATTTCTCGCGTGTCTTCTCGATGATCTTTTGGGGCAGCTCTGGCGCCGGGGGCTTCTGATTCCAGTTGATGGAAATCAGGTAATCGCGAAGAAACTGCTTGTCGAAACTCTTTTGAGGTCTGCCTTCTTCATAATCGTCCTGAGGCCAGAAGCGGGAAGAATCCGGGGTGAGGAGCTCGTCAATAATGATAAGCTCGCCGTCGATGGTGCCGAACTCCATCTTCGTATCTGCGATGATGATGCCCGCTTGCGCCGCGATCTTCCCGGCCCTCGCATAGATAGTCAGGCTCGTATCGATTACGCGATCCGTTTGTTCCTTGCCGATGATGTTCTCCATATCCTTTCTCGTTATAGCTGTGTCATGTTCGCCCTCCGGGGCTTTTGTAGATGGTGTGAAGATCGGCTCCGGAAGTCGGGATGATTCGCGCAGCCCGCCGGGGAGTTTGACGCCCGATACGGTACCGCTTCTCTGGTAGTCTTTCCAACCCGATCCGCTCAAATAGCCGCGGACAATACACTCCACAGGAAGGGGCCGGGCTTTTCTGACAAGCATGCTCCGTCCCTGCAGCTCGCGCTGATATGGTTGGCACGCTGCTGGAAAATTGCTGGGGTCGGTCGCCACGATGTGATTGCCGATGATATCTTTCACTTTCTCAAACCAGAAAATGGACATCTTCGTCAAGATCTCACCCTTGCCCGGTATGGGGTTGGGCATAATCACGTCAAACGCCGAGATGCGATCCGTTGCGACGATCAGGAGGTAGGGCGGAAGGTCGTAGATATCCCGGACCTTTCCTTTGCTGGCCAACTTCATGCCTCTGAACTCCGTGTTTTTCAATCCTGGCTGATCCATATGCCGTCCCTCAGTTTTAATTTAGTTGCAGATACCGGCCTTCACCTCTTACTTGTAGATCCCAACACTAAAGGAACTACTCAGAGAAGAAAGGGGTTGGTCCGCTTTTCATGGCCGATAGTGGAATGCGGTGTCGCGCCATAGTTATGCCCCGGCATCACCAGGGTGTCCTCAGGCAGGACCAGAAGCTTTTCCCGAATCGCCCTCAGCATCACGTGAGCTGACCCGCCGGGTAGATCAGTCCTGCCTACTGCGCCGACAAAAAGTGTGTCACCGGTAAACACATATCCCTCCGTGTAAAGGGAGATCCCGCCTGGCGAATGTCCCGGCGTGTGGATTACCTTTAGGGAAAGACCGCCCGCCTTGATTTCCTGACCGTCCCGGACGGCTATGTCCGCCGCCGGCGATTTCCTTGCCCCAAACATCTTGAGGATCATCGCCGGCGTTGCGACCAGCATCTCCGCATCATCTTCATGTATCACAATCTGGGCACCGGTCTTTTGTTTCATCTCCACATTGCCGGAGGTGTGGTCCACGTGACCATGGGTGTTCACGATATATTTGATCACAAGATGGTTTTTGCTGGCCTCCGCCAGGATGCCGTCGACGTTGGCAGCCGGGTCGATAACAAGTCCCGTACCCGTTTCGGGATCTCCCAGAAGATAGGCAAAGACCGCCATGAAACCGACCTGCATCTGCTTGATGAGCACGATTATCCATCCTTTATTTTCTGTCCAGCCCCTAACATTTTTTGACCTCTGAAGTCAATGGAATTGGAGCATACGGCAAGACTGCGATTGTATCTGGACCGGCTCAAATACTATTGACTAAACGGGACGATTCTCCTATACTCCGTCACGTTTCCAATCAAAGCACCGTAACTATCCGAATGCTAACAAAATCCGGGGAAAGAGATACCCCTCGCGAGGTGGACCATGCAATTCGAGCAAACTTTTATGAATTTCCTCCTTCATCATCAAGAGAAGCACAACCGAACGTACCATTTTTTGATTCTTATGGATGCTCTCATGAGCGCCGCAAAACACATCGAGCACTACTATCTGACCGGCGCCTTGAAAGGACGCCTCGGCTATACCGACACGGTAAACGTTCAAGGCGAGGATGTGATGCAGATGGATGAGATAGCCCATGAGATCGTCATCCACTACCTGAAGACGACAAGACGGGTGATCCACGTGGTAAGCGAGGAAGCGGCAGACATCATTCCCCTTAACGTAGAGAGCGGCCGTTACTTTGTTTATTTCGATCCCCTGGACGGTTCCTCGAATGTGGCTCACGGCCTGCCGGTGGGGTTTCTGTTTGGCATCGCGAAGAGAAACTTGGACGGACCGGAAGATTTTCACCTTCGCGCGGGAAAGGACTATATTGCGGCCGGTATGTTCGTCATTCCTACCGGCACCTTCACAGTTGCCTTCAAAGATGCCGGCACATGGAGATTCCACATCGACGAGACGATGAATTACGTGAAGCCGGTGCAAATGATACTTCCGGAGAACACGAGTAGCTGGGAACTCTCATTCAATTCCGCCAATCGTTACACGTATGCCGAGAAGATCCAACAATGGCTGGACCAAAATGAGAAGAAGCATGCCTTCCGATATCTGGGCGCCTTGGCGGGGGATTTTCACAGGATTCTCGGCAATGGGGGCATGTTCATGTATCCCGCCATCGTGAATCATCCCAATCCTAAGAAGAACCGGCCCGATGGCAAGCTTCGTCTCATGTACGAGGCTTCGGTCGTTGCCTTTATGTGTAAGGAGGCCGGCGGAACCGCCGTCGATGAAAAGGGTATGCCCATCCTGGATATCAATCCCGAGAGCCATCATCAGAGGACAGCACTCTACGTTGGTTCGAAACCTCTTGTTGATGATATAACGGCAGTACTTAAGGGTTGAGTATCAGTTTTGGAATTGAAAAGCGGCAGGACATCTTTCCCGCCGCTTTTTCTATTCATGGAGATGATTTGGGTTTGCTACTTGTCCGTCAAGGCCTCCACGCCGGGCAGTGATTTCCCTTCCAGGAATTCTAGGGACGCACCGCCACCCGTAGATACGTGAGACATCTTTTCGGCAAGTCCCATCTGTGTCACCGCTGCGACCGAATCTCCCCCTCCCACCACGGTGACGGCTCCCGATTCCGAGAGCAGCTTGGCAACGGCCTTCGTTCCTGCGGCGAAGGGTTCCATCTCGAACACCCCCATAGGTCCGTTCCAGACGACAGTCTTGGCTCCTCTTATCACTTCTCCGAAGAGTTTGATTGTCTCCGGTCCGATGTCCATGCCCATCCAACCATCGTCTATCGTTGCTCCCTTCGTTGTTCTGCGATCCGCATCGACCCTGAAATTTGAAGCCTCCAAGTGATCGACAGGCAAAAGGAGGACTCGTTTCGTGCGTGCCGCCTCAGCCAGGATTTCTTTAGCGGTGCCGACGAGGTCTTCTTCGCGCATTGACTTTCCGATGCCGATTCCCTGCGCATCCAGGAACGTATAGGCCATGCCGCCTCCGATGAGCAGCGTATCGACCTTGGGAAGGAGGTTCTTGATAACTTCAAGCTTCCCCGATACCTTGGCACCACCCAGGATCGCCACGAACGGCCGCTCCGGCGAGGCCAGAACCTTTCCCAGGTATTCGATCTCCTTCTCCATGAGCAAGCCCGCCGCGGCTTGGCTCACAAGGTGCGCGACACCTTCGGTCGAACAATGGGCTCTGTGTGCAGAACCGAAGGCGTCATTCACATAGATATCTGCCAGCTCCGCCAATTCTTTCGACAGTCCGGGATCATTTTTCGTTTCGCCCTTCTGAAAACGAACATTCTCCAACATGAGGATTCCTCCGGGAGGAAGGCTGGAGACCAACTTCTCGACTTCCGGTCCCACAACGTCGGGAGCCATGGTTACGTTTGTCTTCATCAACTCCGCGAGGCGCGCGGCCGCCGGCGCCAACGAGAACTTTTCCCTGTCCCCGGGTTCGCCTTTGGGGCGTCCCAGGTGCGAGCAAAGGATGATCCTGGCTCCCCTGTCCCTCAGGTACTCGATCGTCGGCAGAGCCGAGCGGATACGCGTATCGTCCGTAATCTTCAGGGCACCATCCTGGGGTACGTTGAAATCAACGCGGACCAGGACGCGTTTGCCACTGACATCAAGGTCCCGAACCGTCAGCTTGTTCAAGATCGGAAG
>JAQULV010000199.1 GCA_028718405.1 Smithellaceae bacterium | reverse complement strand
GAAACATGGCTGCAGAAAACGTGTTGATTTATTCGCGTGAAAATATTATCGTTTTAGTCTATCTTCTTATCCGTCCATCTGTTGGGAATAAGGGACAAAAAGGACAGACGACATAACGTGACTGGGCACTCCGTGGATGCCGGTCGTCATAAAGATGGCACCAGCGGCACGAGGGCAAAAAAATCCTCATTCGTCTTGACAAGAATGTTTTTATGTTTATGTTAGCGGCACTAGTCCGAGAAACCCAAAAAGTATCTTTTAAAAAATCTTAATAGTATCAGAAAGGAGAGGTATGGCATGAAGATCAGACCATTGCAGGACAGAGTCATTGTAAAACGCTTGGAAGAAGAGAAGAAGACCAAGGGGGGCATCATCATTCCCGATACCGCCAAGGAAAAGCCCATGGAGGGCGAGGTGATCGCCGTCGGCAAAGGCAAGACGACGGAAGACGGTAAGCTTCTAAAACTCGACGTCAAGGAAGGCGACAAGATCCTCTTCAGCAAGTATGCGGGTACCGAAGTGAAGATCGACGGTGTCGAGTACCTCATCATGAGGGAAGATGACATCCTGGGCGTCATCGAGAAGAAATAATAGAAGGAGGATAATTCATAATGGGAGCGAAAATACTTCAGTACGATGAAGAGGCGAGGAAATCAATCCTCAAGGGTGTAAACGCACTGGCCGACGCGGTAAAGGTGACGCTGGGTCCCAAGGGTAGAAACGTTATCCTGGACAAGTCCTTCGGCGCCCCCACCGTAACCAAAGACGGTGTGACCGTGGCCAAGGAGATCGAGCTTGAGGATAAATTCGAGAACATGGGCGCCCAGATGGTCAGGGAAGTGGCCAGCCGAACCAGCGACGTGGCCGGCGACGGCACCACCACCGCTACGATCTTAGCCCAGGCGATCTTCCGCGAAGGCGCCAAGACGGTCGCCGCCGGGAGCAACCCGATGGACCTAAAGCGCGGGATTGACAAGGCCGTAGAAGCCATTGTCGCCGAACTTAAGAAGATCAGCAAACCCACAAAGGACCAGAAAGAGATCGCTCAGGTGGGCACGATCTCCGCCAATAACGACGAGGCGATCGGCGCGATTATCGCCGAGGCCATGGGCAAGGTCGGCAAGGAAGGCGTCATCACCGTGGAAGAGGCGAAGGGCCTGGAGACGGAGCTGGAAATCGTGGAAGGTATGCAGTTTGACCGCGGCTATCTGTCCCCCTACTTCGTAACGAACCCCGAGAAGATGGAAGTGGTTCTCGATAGCTGCTACCTGCTCATCTACGACAAGAAGATCAGTGGGATGAAGGATCTGCTCCCCATCCTCGAGCAAATCGCCAAAATGGGCAAGCCCCTGCTCATCATCGCCGAGGACATCGAAGGCGAAGCACTGGCCACCCTGGTCGTCAACAAGATCCGTGGCACGCTCCATGTGGCCGCCGTCAAGGCCCCGGGTTTTGGTGACCGCCGCAAGGCCATGCTAGAAGACATCGCGATCCTCACCGGCGGTCGGGTCATCTCCGAGGAGATGGGCGCCACGCTGGAAGGCACCAAGGTCGAGGATCTCGGCCGCGCCAAAAAGATCGTCATCGACAAGGACAACACCACCATCATCGACGGTGCCGGTAGCCGCGCCGAGTTGGAAGGCCGCGTGAAGCAGATCCGCGCCCAGATCGAAGAGACCACGTCCGATTACGACCGCGAGAAGCTCCAGGAGAGACTGGCGAAACTCGTCGGCGGTGTCGCCGTGATCAAGGTCGGTGCCGCGACGGAGACCGAGATGAAGGAGAAGAAGGCCCGCGTGGAAGATGCCCTTAACGCTACCCGCGCGGCCGTTGAAGAAGGCATCGTCCCCGGCGGCGGCGTCGCTTACCTGCGCGCCGTGGTAGCTCTGGACAAGTTGAAGCTCTCCGGTGACGAGCAGGTCGGCATGCTGATCGTGAAGCGTTCCGTCGAGGAGCCCCTCAAGATGATCGCCAACAACGCGGGGCTGGAAGGCAGCATCGTCGTCGAGAAGGTGAAGGAAAAGAAGGGCGCCTTCGGTTTCAACGCCCGGACCGATCAGTACGAGGACATGATCAAGGCCGGGGTCATCGATCCTACCAAGGTCACCCGTTTCGCTCTGCAGAACGCGGCCTCCGTGGCCTCGCTCATGCTGACGACCCAGTGCATGATCGCCGACAAGCCCGAAGAGAAGGGCGCCGGCATGCCCGCCATGCCTCCGGGAGGCGGTTACCCCGGCATGGGTATGTAATTACCGGCCTACAGCCTTTGAAGAAAAGCCCCCGGACCGATTTTGTCCGGGGGCTTTTTATTTGCAACGTTACACCTTTGCGACAGGTCTGGATTCCCGCTCCCGCGGGCGTTCTCCGAAACTTCTCTAGCCCTCGCAGATGTCGTTCTTCGCCGGCAGCTCGCGAAGGATGATACGGCAATCGGCCACCGTGGCCCCCGCCCCCTCCTCGTGGACCAGAAGCGGATTGATATCCATCTCGCAGATCTCGGGGTGATTGACGACCAGATCGGACAGCCTCAACAGGGCCTCTTCCATGGCCCTGATATCACGCCTCGGACGGCCGCGGAACCCTGTGAATAGTTTGTAGCTATTGATCTCCCTGATCATGGCAAAGGCGTCGTCGCGCTGAATCGGCGCCAGGCGGAAGGAAACGTCCTTGAAGACCTCGACGAAAATGCCTCCCAGGCCAAACATCAGAAGCGGCCCCATGGCGTAGCGGTTCATGCCCAAGATCACCTCTTCGCCGGCAGGCGCCATCTTCTGGACGAGAACCCCCTCGAGGGTGGCCTGGCCATCGAACGCCCCCGCGCTTCCCATGATCTTCGCGAAGGCGGCCCGCGCGTCCTCCTCGCTCTTGATGCCGATGACGACCCCTCCCGCATCGGATTTATGGAGGATCTGCGGCGAGACGATCTTCATAACAACGGGAAAGCCGATCTGGGCGGCGAAGCGTGCCGCCTCTTCCTCGTTCTTAGCCAATAACGGCTGTAGGGTGCTGAAACCGTAGCACTTGAGAAGCTCCAGTCCGTCCATTTCGCCCAAGCGCATTTTGCCGGCGGTCAAACAGGCGCGAATGATCGCCCGGGCCCTTTCACTGTCATGCTGGAAGGCCACCTCGGGGAGGCGCTCGCGATTCAGCCAGCTTGCGTATTTGTAAAGGGCCCCCAGGGCCTTAGCGGCGTCCTCGGGAAACCGGTAAACGGGATAGCCGTTCTTCTGGAGATACTTCACCCCCGTCGAGACGTCGATAATCCCCATGAAGCAGCAAAGGATCGGCTTCTCGGTGCTGCGGGCCACGCGCACCACGGCCTCGGCCGTTCCCAGGGCGTTGGTCATGGACTGCGGCGTGAGGATGACCAAGGCGCCGTCCACGCCTTCATCGCGGATCACGGCGCTGAGCGCGCTTTCGTAACGGTCGGCGGCGGCATCGCCGATGACGTCGACGGGATTGTGGATATTAGCCGTGGCGGGAAGGTATTTGGAGAGCTCGGCCACGGTCTGCTCGCTGAAGCGGGCAAGTTCCAGGTCGGACGAAACGGTCATGTCCGTGGCCAGGATCCCGGGACCTCCCGCGTTGGTCACGATGGCCACGCGTCGGCCGCTGGGGATCTTTCTGCGGGTCTTCCCCAGTTTGCTCTCGTGTTTGTAGGCAAAGGCATTGGCGAAATCGAAGAGCTCCGCCACGGAATCAGCACGGATGATCCCGGCCTGTTTGAAGATGGCATCGTAGATCGCCTCGCTTCCGGCCAGGGCACCGGTGTGGGAGGCCGCCGCCTGGGCGCCGGCGCTGGTGCGGCCCGATTTGATGATGAGTACCGGCGTGGGTCTGAACCCCGAGGTAATATCCCGTACGGCGGAGATGAACTCGGCGCCCCGGCGCAGCTCTTCCAAGTAGAGCATGATCACTGCCGTTTCCGGATCGTCGTGGAGGTAGCGCAGCAGGTCCAGTTCGTCCACGTCGGCCTTGTTGCCGATGGAGATGAACTTGGAAAAGCCGGAGTCACGATCGGCGGCAATGTCCAGTACGGCGGCGCACAGGGCGCCGCTCTGCGAGACGAAGGAGATGTTCCCGTGGGCCGGCATCCGCGCCGAGAAGCTCGCGTTCATGCTGACCATGGGGGAGGGGTTGATCACCCCCAGACAGTTGGGACCGACCATGCGGATCCCCGCCTCC
>JAQULV010000198.1 GCA_028718405.1 Smithellaceae bacterium | reverse complement strand
GGCCGAGTGGAACGGATCCGTTTTGCGCCTGGTACTCGCTTCCGCGGACCGCTTGAGCGACAGTGCGATGCGCCGGGGATCGTCGAAGGTGAAGACCCCCGGCTCCAGATCGAGCGCGTAGCTGGTTTCAGTTACACGCTGGGACCACTTCTTCTCCTCGGCCGCTGCCATAGACGGGGTTTCATTTCGGGGGGAAATCGTCCGGGTTCACGACGGACCACATGCCGCCCATCCCCTGTCCTTTCATGTCACCGGCCGCCATGTCGCCCATCCAGTAATAGAGAGGATAGCCACGAAAGGTCGTCTGCTTTTTCCCGTCCTCGCGCGTGATTGTTCCGAAGTCCTTTGCCTTCAAGCCTTTCGGTGCCATGACCTTCTCCTGATAATAGATGGGCCATCTGGCCAGGCATCCAGCCATGCAGGTGCTCTTACCCATACCGTCCTTCTTGAACCAGTAGAGGGTCTTGCCTTCGGAATCGGTCAGATACTTTCCCACCCCTTGTTTAGATTCGATCTTCATCACGCCGCCTGCTCCCATAGCCATACCGGCCACGAGAAACAATGCACCCATTGCCGCCAGTATCAATGCGATCTTTTTCATTGCTACCTCCTGTCTCGGCCACCAACAAAATTATCCCGGCCCGAAAAGGTTCTGTACCGATGGAATCTCATCCGCATTCTTAACGCGTCTTTTAATCTCACTGAATTACGTGTCTGTGGCAATCGGGGAATGGACAATTTCCCCTTGGGAAAAAGATGAGACGAAGGTCTGGATTCCTGCTTGCGCGGGAATGACTCTCAAGGTGTAAGCGGGCGTGATTTCCGCGGTGGCGGGAATTACGCCATTCTAACCTATTTCCCTGGTTTCTTCTTGGTGGCGAGTTGGCGCTCCAGGGCCAACAGCGCTGCGGGGAAGGGGGCGAGGACACGTTTGGCGACCCCCTGAAGATAGGAGATGGCGACGCCGTAGTTGGTGATGGGAATACCCGCTTCCTTGGCCATCTGGATGCGGTTGAGCATCTCGCGGCGGGTGAGCATGCACGCGCCGCAGTGGATGATGAGTTTGTACTCGCCTAAGTTCTCGGGATAGTCTCTGCCTGATGACACGTCGGCCTGGATTTCGGCGCCCACGTACTGCCTGAGCCAGCGCGGAATCTTCACGCGGCCGATGTCGTCCTGCAGGGCGTGATGGCTGCACGCCTCGGCAATGAGTATCTTGTCGCCGGGCTTTAATCTCTCGATCGCCGTGGCGCCTTCCGCGGCGGCGACGAGGTCGCCCTTCTGGCGGGCGAAGAGCGTCGAGAAGGTGGTGAGCGGTATCTCCTTGGGGACGTCGGCCGAGACCTTGAGAATCGCCTGAGAATCGCAGACGACGATCGCTGGTTTCCGCTTGAGCGTCTCCAAGATCGCCGCCAGCTCCCTCTCCTTCACGATCAGGGCGGCGGCATCCGAGTCGAGGGCGTCGCGAATCGTCTGCACCTGCGGCAGAATGAGCCTGCCCTTAGGGGCCTGCAGGTCGATAGGGACAACCAGCACGGCGATCCCACCGGGAGGCAGGAGATCACCGATGAGCGATGGGGGCTTGACGAAATCTTCGGGCGCTACCTCGATGAGCTGTCGCTTCAGCGATTCCACGTAACGGTTGCGGTCCTTCGTCCCCACACTGGAAACGGCGACAACGCGCTCCGATTTTTCCCGGAGCTTCCTCAGAAAGGCAGGCGAGGGGGCCTTCAGGTCGATCTTGTTGACGACGATGATTACCGGACATTCAGCGGCTTTGGTTCTTGCGAGGACTTCCTCCTCGAAATCCGTCCAGACACCGAACTCCGTGATGAGCAGGGCTGCGTCGGCCGGCGAGAAGATCTTGTCGGTCTTCTTCAGGCGCAGGTCCGCCAACTCCGAGGTGTCGTCCAGTCCCGCCGTGTCGAGAAACAGGACCGGTCCCAGCGGGAGCAGTTCCATCGCTTTTTCCACGACGTCGGTCGTCGTCCCGGCGACGGGCGAGGTAATGGCGATATCCTGGCCGGCGATCATGTTGAGAAGGCTCGATTTCCCCACGTTGGTCCGGCCGAAGATCGCGACGTGGAGGCGGTTTCCTTTAGGTGTCTTGTTCATCGTGAAATCCCAGGGCGGTGAGCTGATAAGGCGAGAAGGTTCTCTCGACGACGTCGGCGCCCAGCTTTTCTTCCAGGAAGCGGCGGACGCTCTTGCCTTCCTGACGGTGAAACTCTGCGATCAGCTCCGTCGCCTTTTCGTAGCCGACCACAGGAAGCAACGCCGTAATGATCATCGGACTCCGGTCGAAAAACCTCCGGCAGACTACTTCGTCGGCGGTGATGCGGGAGATGTGCTCCGCCAGAAGTCCGTCGATATTGGTAAGGATGTCAAGGGCCTCAAGCAGAGCGTGAGCGATGAGGGGCATGAACTCGCTGATCTGCCACGTCCCACGGCTGGCCGCCTCGGCGATAAGCATGTCGTTGGCCATGACCGTAAGCCCCGCCTGCATCGCCGCTTCCATCAGAACGGGATTGACTTTGCCCGGCATGATGGAAGATCCCGCTTGAAGTTCAGGGAGTTTGATCTCGCCCGTGAAGTTGAGCAGGCGCAGGTCGTTTCCGATCTTCACTAAATTGGAGGCGTGGGCCTTGAGGATGCCCGATACCTCGACGAAGGCGTCGGCGTTGGCCGTCTCGCCCATGACGTTCTCGCCGCGGGCCAGCCCCAGTCCTGTCACCTCGCGGAGCTTTTCGATGACGAGGAAGATGTAATCCCTGGGTGCGGCAAGTCCCGTTCCCACGGCGGTTCCGCCGATATTGACGACGCGGAGCCTTTCTTCGCACTTGAAGGTTCTCCAGCGGTCCCGCGCGATCGCCTCGGAGAATGCCGAGAATTCCGCGCCGAGGGTAATGGGCACCGCCTCCTGAAGTTCGGTCCGGCCGATCTTCACAACGGCACCGAAGGCCTTCTCCTTTTCCTGGAAGGCGTCCTGGAGCGAGGCCACAGCATGACTGAGTTTGCGCAGACCATAGACGGCTGCCACCTTCAGGGCCGTAGGATAGGTGTCGTTGGTGGACTGGTGAAGATTGACGTCGTCCAAGGGATGAACAATGCGGTAGTCGCCCTTTTCCCCGCCCAGTATCTCGATGGCGCGGTTGGCGATTACCTCGTTCACATTCATGTTGGTCGAGGTCCCGGCGCCGCCCTGAAGAGCGTCGGTGGGAAACTGGTTGGCCAGCTCGCCGCCGGCGATTTCGTCGCAGGCCCGTTCGATCGCCTCGGCCTTGAGCTGATCGATGTAGCCCAACTCCGCGTTGGCGAGGCAGCTTGCCTTCTTGACCTGCGCAAAGGCGCGGATGAGAACGGGATTAACGGGACGACCGCTCACGGGGAAATTATTGATCGCGCGTTGCGTGTGGATGCCCCAGTAGAGATCGGCATCGAGCTCAAGCTCGCCCAGCAGGTCATGTTCGGTGCGCGTCTTTTCCATAGGCAATCATATAGCTTATTGGGCGCCATCCTGACAATAAAAAAGAGGCCCGACCGCAAAAGCGATCGGACCTCTTCTTTTCATCTTTGATATGACCGGCCTTGAAAGGCCTGTCTTTTACTTCTTATGGGGTACGTCGATCCCGCGCTGCTCGTAATGGGTGTGCAGCAGTTCGTGGGATTTGTGTCCCAGCGGTTCCTTCAGGAAAACGTCGTAGATCTTGGTGATCGACGGGTTCTCATGAGACTGGCGCTTCTTCTGTACCGATCCGTCGTCCTTGTAAAGGGCGCCGGCGCGCTTGATGCGGATTTCGTTACCCGTTGGGATGGGCGAACCGCCGCCGGAGACGCATCCGCCGGGGCAGCACATAACCTCGATGAAGGCGTATTCAGCCTTACCGGCGCGGATGAGGTCCATCACCTTGCGGGCGTTGCCGAGACCGTGGGCCACGGCGATCTTCACGGGTCCCAGGGCACCGACCGTCACGGTCGCTTCCTTCACGCCGTCCAGACCGCGGACGGGAGTGATATTGAGATCGGGCAGGTTCTCGCCCGTCACCACGGCGTAGACCGTACGGAGGGCTGCCTCCATAACGCCGCCGGTGGCGCCGAAGATCGTGGCTGCGCCGGTGTACTCGCCCATGGGGGCGTCGTAGTCCTCATCGGGCAGGTTCACGAAATCGATACCGCCTTCCTTGATCAT
>JAQULV010000197.1 GCA_028718405.1 Smithellaceae bacterium | reverse complement strand
AAGGAGGCACCTATCATGCCACCCTTCATAGCCGTCCGTTCTGGCACGCAGATCGGAATGATCGGTTAACATAATGAAATCTAAGAGGTTCGCTTGGGCAGCGGCAACAATCCGCGGGACGGGGACTCGCCCATCGAAGGAATATTTAGAGTGGAGATGGATAATACCTGAGTAGTCATGGAGAATCATTCAGACCTCCGTGTTTACGCCCGACAAGGCAGTATGCGATTTCCATTGCCAGGTTGCGGTCCCATTCGACATGACCTTTCGCCTTCTTCTGAGAAAGGTGTCCCATACAAAGGGCAACCCAACCGGCAAAGGGGGACCTTTCGACAGAATTTCTTGCCAAGATTGACGAACAGGGCATGAAATTGATTGAACAACTCGACATCGGGCTCCAGGTTCCCCATAAAGAACTGCTGGACCGCCGCATAGGAAGCAGACACCCCTTCGGAGATCAAGCCATGGCGGCAAAGAACCCTCCTCGTATAGGCATCCACTACAAAGACGGGTTTTCCGCCCGCATAGAGAAGGATACTATCTGCAGTTTCCTCGCCAATTCCTTTGACGCCAAGGAGTTTTTCGCGAAGCGATATCGTCTCTTCGGCAAACATCTTCTTCATATCACCGCCGTATTCGTGTTCAAGAAAGGAAACGAAAGCCTTAAGACGAGCTGTCTTGATATGATAATAGCCTGAGGGCCTGATCAAAGTTGCTATTTGTTCCTCAGATGTCTCTCTGATACCCTTAAAAGAACAGATCTCCACTTTCTTCAGGTTGCCAATGGCTTTCTCCACATTATGCCACGCGGTATTTTGCGTCAGGATCGCCCCGCATATGACTTCGAAAGGCGTCTCTCCCGGCCACCAACGGAGCGGCCCAAAATAGCCATTTAGTCTCTCGTAGAGGAGAATAAGCTTCTTTGGGGGTCGTCTTCTCCTCATAGATCCGTGTTCAGCGGTGTAAAGCAACAAAGAATGTTGCCTTGCCGCGTTTGATGAGGAATAGATAGCTGGATGATCTCTTCCCGACCTCTCGTAAATAATCCTTTAGAGAGTTGATTTTCACTTTGTTGACCTGAAGAACAATATCTTGGGGTTGGATTCCCACATCATCGGCAGCACTATCTTCACGGACGTCCGCAACGATCACACCACTCTTGAGCGCAAGCCGGAGATAGCGTGCCATCTCCGGGGTTATTTCCTGGACAGTCATTCCGAAGTCCTGCGCAGTACCGGAGGCAGTGGCCACCTCGGGATGATCCTTCCTCTCCGCAACGATCACTCGGAAAGTCGTTTCCTGACCATCGCGTAGAGCTTTGATTTCCACATTGTCACCTACGCGAAAATTCGCAACGATCATAAGCAGTTCATGAGAGTCTTTTATCTTTTTGCCATTAATCGCCGTAATGATATCGCCGGCTTTGATGCCCGCCCGATCCGCAGGATCCCCTTTGAAGACTTCAGAGACCAATGCCCCATTGCGATCCCTTTGTTTGAGATTTTTGGCAATATCCTCGGTCACGTCCTGTACTGAGACGCCAACCCAGCCCCGAACTACCTTCCCTTTTGCCTTGAGATCTGAAAGAATATCGCGGGCCATATTTATTGGTATGGCGAAACCAATACCTTGCCCCTGCGCAACGATGGCGGTATTGATTCCTATGACCCGGCCTTCCATATTGAATAACGGACCACCGCTGTTACCTGGGTTGATGGAGGCGTCTGTTTGAATAAAATTATCGTATGGACCCGCTCCGATCACCCTTCCTTTGGCTGAAATGATCCCGGCGGTAACGGTCTGCTCCAATCCAAAGGGATTGCCGATTGCTATGACCCACTCCCCCACCCTCGATCGATCAGAATCCCCCAATTCGACCACGGGAAGACTCTGAGTTGGTTTAATCTTGATGAGGGCAATATCAATCTTGGCATCCTTTCCAATGATCTTGGCGTTATATTCCTTCCCATCGGAAAGTTTTACGACGATGCGGTCAGCTTGTTCAACAACGTGATAATTGGTGAATATGTAGCCGTCGTGGCTGATGATGAATCCTGATCCCAGACTTTTCTGTTTGTATTCCCGAGGCACATCGCCAAAAAAGCGGCCAAAGAAATCATCTCGCCCCAAGAAAGGTCCTTCGCCGAAAGGTCTTGCCCCCGCACGGATAGTCTTTGAGGTACCGATATTAACGACGGCCGGCTTCACTCGCTCTGTGAGATCGGCAAATGAAAGCGGCACCAGCGATCCTTCGCCACTGGACAAAGCTGCAACCGGCTGAACATCCGGTCCCACCGGCGCTAAGAAAGATGACCTCAGCACTTCGACGAACGACACAACAAAAAAACCTATGAGGAATGCCAACAAAAACATTATAAAGGTTTTTCTGTTATTATTATCTTTTTTCATCCTATCCTCCCATCGACGGCCTCTAGTCCTCGAAATCCACGCCGCCTTAACACATGTATCAACTCATTACAAGATTTTCTTTCATATCTTCATAGCTTTATGGCAACCTGGCATCAGGTATTAATTTGGAACCATGCTCAGCGACTTCGGCCCCCAAAGCTAGGACAAAGATCCCTCTTCTTCCACGGGGTTTGTTAATCTCCCGACGTTTTCTATTTCGACGGTCACAACGTCGCCCGGCCGCAGAAACACGGGAGGCTGGCGCGTAAATCCCACGCCATCCGGCGTTCCAGTAAGGATTACGGTTCCGGGGAGAAGAGTCATGGTTCTACTGAGGTCGCTGACGATGGAATCCACAGAAAAGATCATATCTGCCGTCGTCGAGTCCTGAAGCGTCTTGCCGTTGATAGTCGTCCTAATTGAGAGTCTATCCGGATCTTCGATCTCGTCTGCGGTCACCAGCCATGGCCCCAAGGGACAGAAGGTGTCGAAGCTCTTGCCTCTCGTCCATTGACCTTTCTGCAATTCAAATTGCCAGTCTCGCGCACTCACGTCGTTAGCGCACGTAAAGCCGAAGATGTAATCTCGCGCTTGGACGGAAGGCACGTGTTTCGCCCTCCGGCCGATGATAATCGCTAATTCCGCTTCAAAATCGACCATTTTCGCTCCAGCGGCAGGTAGAACAATCGCTTCTCCCGGACCAGCGACGCTCGTCGAGGCTTTCATAAAAACAACGGGGCTACTGGGATAACCCAGGGACGTCTCGTCCGCGTGCTTTCGATAATTAAGTCCCAGGGCAAAGACGTTGCACGGCTCCACGGGAGCAAGGAGCTTTTTTACCATCGCCCATTCGTTAGTGGATACGATCCCCGAGGCGATATTGCCTTGCACAACCTTTGCGACCTCCGGCTCTGCGGGGTCATAGATTCCCTGGCGAACAGTGGCATTTTCATCGACGAAGCGAATAAGTTTCACGACTTCTCCTTCCCAAGATCTAAAGAACCGCCCGATTATAACACCCTTCTTTTCCTTTTCATATCATAAGGAATCTTATACTTTGATCTCTAATCGGGCCTATGATAAAAGATTCCCATTCTTAACCGGTATTTGGGAGAACGGAATGGTTGGAATCGAGGCCGCAGGCAGGGTGGGGTTGAATATGTACAGGTCCCTTCGGGATACGCTCGCCTTCGCCGGTCTGGTTCTTGCTAAAGTGTTTCGCCGCAGGACTTACAACAGCGCGACAAAGCAGGTCCTGACCAATCAGATCTATTTTACTGCCGTGCAGATCTTGCCTCTTTTTCTCGCGATCTCGGCGATCTTCGGATCTCTGTTCATCGGCATAGTTTTCCAGATCATAAAAGAGTTGGGATTGGCAGAGCTTCTTGGGCGTGTCCTGATGGGGTTCGTAGTCACGGAACTAGCGCCATTCATGACCGTACTGCTGATCGCTTTGCGTTCCAGCTCTGCCATCAACGCCGAAATCGCGGTCATGATAGTTAATCAGGGGATGCGGACCCTGGAAGCCTTCAATATAGATATCATTGATTATTTATTCATTCCACGTATCATCAATGGAGTTATCTCCGTAGTACTACTCAGCGGTCTTTTGTCCATTGTGGTCCTGGCCAGTGGTATCATCTTCTCCAAATTAATCTTCGGCATGAGCCTAGAGGTGGATTCCAATGCCTTGTTAAATTCGGCCGTCTTTTCTGATATAGTCGTCGTCGTCCTGAAGTGCTCGACCTTCGGTTTTTTCATCACGTTGATCCCAATTCGTTTCGGCCTTGGCGCTTCAAACGAAC
>JAQULV010000196.1 GCA_028718405.1 Smithellaceae bacterium | reverse complement strand
AAAATTGGATCGAGTTGCAGGACAGTGGTGACAATGATTGCTTCTATTTCGTTGCTGACTGGCATGCCCTGACAAGTGATTACGCCGATACCTCTCAGATAAGTGACAACGTCACGGATATGGTGATCGATTGGCTCAGCGTTGGACTCAACCCCCAAAAGAGTACTATATTCATCCAGTCGTCGATTCCGGAACACGCCGAATTGTATGTAATTCTTTCGATGATTACGCCACTCGCCTGGCTGGAGAGAAATCCCACCTATAAGGAAATGAAGGCGGAGCTGATCGAAAAGGATCTATCGACGTTTGGGTTTCTTGGCTATCCCGTTTTACAGGCGGCGGATATTATTATGTATAAGGCCTTTGGCGTCCCGGTCGGCGTTGACCAGCTTCCCCACATAGAACTCACAAGAGAGATAGCGAGGCGGTTCAATTTCCTTTACCGGGATGTTTTCCCGATTCCTGTGCCTCTATTGACCGCCGTCCCCAAACTGCTCGGCATCGATGGCAGGAAGATGAGCAAGTCCTACGACAACTCCATATTCATAGGCCACCGGGGAGACGAGTTGAGACGGAGGATTGCCGCCATGTTTACCGACCCGCAACGGATGAGAAAGAAAGACCCGGGCAGGCCGGATATCTGCAATGTGTTTACCTTTCACGGCCTTTACTCTACGGCCGAGGAATTGGAAATGATTAACCGCGAATGCAGAAGGGCCGGTATCGGGTGTACCGATTGCAAGAAGATTCTGGCCGATAATGTTAGTCGCTGCATGGGCGAGATACATGAGCGCCAGGATTACTACCGCAGCCATATGCCGGAAGTAAGGGAGATCATCGCGGAAGGTAACAAGAGGGCAAGATCCGTCGCACGGGTGACGATGGCTGAGGTCAGAGAAGCTGTAAGGGTCGTCTATGACCTATGAGATCAAGCTGGATATCTTTGAGGGTCCTTTGGACCTTCTTCTGTATCTCATCAAGAAGAATGAGATCGATATCTACAATATCCCCATGGCCGTTGTCACCGAGCAGTACCTGGATTATATCGAGATGATGAAATCTCTAAATCTGGATCTGGCCGGTGAGTATCTGGTTCTCGCTTCGACCCTTGTCCATATCAAATCTAGAATGCTTCTTCCTCCTGCCGAGGACGAGGAGGGGAATGAAGAAGCGGATCCGCGTGCCGAGTTGGTTCAACAGTTGCTGGAATATCAGGCCTTCAAAGAGGCCGCGTCGCAATTGGAAGGAAGGACCGTCTTGGATAGAGACGTGTTTAAGCGTGGCTACGCTGATCCCCTTCCCGCCGAGGACGACGATGAAGGAGAAGTAAAAGAGATCGGTATATTTGAGTTAATAGAAGCCTTTCGCCGCATTGTGACCTCAAGTGTCCGTGCAGAATTCTTGGATATAGATACGGAGAAATTATCTCTGACGGAGAGGATGAATGAGGTAATGGACATGCTATCTGCCAGAGAGAGCGTCACTTTTGCGGAATTGATGGGCGAGGCACGAAGTCGCCGCAGAATTATCTTCACACTGCTGGCCCTTCTCGAACTTATGAAGCAGAGTATGATCAGGGCATACCAGGTTGGAACCTTTGGTGAGATAAGAATATTTCTTTCGGTGAGTGCATGATGGAAGAGCTGAAAGCAGTAATAGAGGCCCTCGTCCTTGCCTCCGACGCACCTCTCTCCGCCGACAAGATCGGCGAGTTGATCCCCGATGCCGATCGCAAGGAACTGAAGCGTCTTGCCGGGGAATTAGCAGATGAATATGAGCAGAGAGGCGGAGGGATCGTTTTTCGCGAGGTGGCCGGTGGTTATCAATTCCGAACGCGCGATGAGCTTGCCCCCTGGCTCAGGAAGCTCAAAGGTATCAAGGCAGCGCTTTTGACACCTGCTGCTCTCGAGACGCTGGCAATTGTTGCATACCGGCAACCAGTCCTGAAAGCAGAGATTGACCGGATCCGCGGTGTCGATGTGAGCGGTCCTCTGAAGAAGCTTCTCGATAAGAAACTCGTGCGAATCGTAGGGAGAAAGGATGTCCCTGGCAAACCCATTATCTATGGCACCACAAAGAAATTTCTCGAGGTGTTCGACCTGAAAGACCTCTCTGAGCTTCCCACCCTCCGAGAACTAAAAGAATTACAGGAATAAAAGTGGAAGAACGACTGCAGAAGATTATTGCCCGCGCCGGCGTGGCTTCGCGGCGAAGTGCCGAGACGTTGATTACCGAAGGTAGGGTCAGCGTTAATCGTGTGACCGTGGCGAAACTCGGTGCCAAAGCTGATCCCAAAAGAGACGAGATCAGAGTAGACGGGAGGCTTATCTCCAGTGAGGTTTCGAAAATCTATATCGTACTTAACAAGCCCCGGGGATACGTGACGACACTTAGTGACCCCGAAGGGAGACCGGTGGTCATCCAGCTCATCCGGGGGATTGCGGAGCGTATATATCCGGTAGGTAGATTGGATTACGATTCAGAGGGCCTGCTGATCTTGACCAATGACGGTGATTTTTCTCAGCGTCTTCAACATCCACGATATAATGTATCGAAGACCTATCTGGTCAAGGTGGACGGTCGTCTCTCCAATGCTGAGCTCAAGAGTATGACGAAAGGTATCGATCTCGATGACGGAATTTTCAAAGCGTCACAAGTATCGTTGGAAAAGACAAACCCCAAAAGCACCTGGATCAAGGTGACAATCCACGAAGGGAGAAACCGCATAGTTAGGCGAGCCCTGGAGAGGCTGGGCCATTCGGCTTCACGCCTGATTCGGGTAGCGATCGGTGATCTCCAGCTGGGAGAACTGAAGGAAGGGGCCTATAGACATCTGTCAGACAAAGAAGTCAGACAACTTCTGGGCAATGTGTAATCATTAGTTATTGGCATGGACGCTGCGCAACAATATGATGCAGTCCCTGATTCCGCAAAAGGTATCAGCCAAACAGACGAGCCAAGACTCCCTATAACGGGGCGGTGTGAAGGTGAGAGGCCACATATGTTTTTTGATAATATCGCGCTCCACCGGCGATAAATCAGTAATCCTCCGGGCGTTTTCCAGAGAAGTGTTCGGATGTCTGAAGCCATGCCACTTGGCTTTGTCCTGAATCCAGTTATAGAAAAAGAGGTCATGGAGAAGTGCCCCTCGGACGCAGGCATGTTGATCGAGCTCCATCTTCTTTGCCACCACATAACTTAGCCAGGCGACCTCCAACGAATGTTCCAAACGATTCTTGCTATGATGATGCCGAAACTCGGCGAGTCTCTTGACCTCGGGGGTATCGAGCAAGGGCTTTATGATCTGCTCGTATTCTTCCGTCGAGATCCCCTTCCTTCTGCTGGAGGAGCCAATTCTATGCTGTATCCTTTTTGATATCTTTTCCTTTTTCACCTTTAATTCCTTTGTAGATGAGATTGACAAAACCTTCCCACTCCTGTTCGATCCTTGATTTGTCGGTATTCACGATCCGGGCCAGTTCGAAACCCCTGAGGGCATACAGAATTGAATTCGTCGTGAGTTCCAGATCTAAGATTTCAAAATCACCGTTTCGATTTCCCTCGTCCAAGATCGGTTTCAGGATACCTGCCTGTCTGCAGAAGAGCTCCTCATCGATCCGGTCACCCTCGGGGGAAAGGCGGCTGTTGAGTAATGTTGACGAACCTAGTATACTGGAGGCATCACCCGTGCTGCGAAAGGACATCATCAGGAACATGCGCAGCTTGTTCAGAGGAGGGTCAGTTCGGGGGACAGCCCGATTAAGCCCGGCGGCGATGTTATCCACTTCGCGCTCTAAAACTGCGAGAAAGACCCGCTCCTTGCTGCCGAAGTAGTTATAGATGGTGGCCTTTGCGACGCGAGACATGCGTGCTATTTCATCCAAATTGGTTTTCCTTATTCCGTAGTGCCCGAACATCTGCCGGGCAGTTCGCAAAATGGATTCTTTCTTTGTTTCCCGCATGGTCCGACACCTATAATATTAGACTAATTATGTTCAAAAGTACAATATAATAGCTTAATAGGCCAAAAGTGCTTCTAAGTCAATAGATTAATTTGCAGCCGAGTTGCATCCATGCTATCATTAATTATATGAATAAAGCCCGCCACTGTGATGCCAATTCGCTTCTGGAAGCCGCTGATCTGCAAAAGACTCCGCAGCGGATAGGAGTATTGAAGGTTCTGCTCTCGTCGGCAAGACCTCTAAGCGCCAAGGATATTATGGCTGT
>JAQULV010000195.1 GCA_028718405.1 Smithellaceae bacterium | reverse complement strand
GAACCTCATCATCGCGATGTGTTCCGCAGCGGTTCAAGGTGTCTGGGCCTATTACAGCCGTGTGCGGACAGACGGTAAGGCGCGGATTCCAATTACTGACGGCGCGATGGTGATCAATAGCTGTTGGATGTGGAGGGAGGACGGTCCCTTCGTGAAGAGGATTGAGGAGGCTTTTAAGGAATTGCAGAAGGCGGAAACTTCGTCGTTGAGAGAAGGGGAAGATTCATGACCTTCCTTCATTTTCATATCCCGCATAGAGGGGAAATTGCGCGCAGGGAGTGTTGATGAGAGAAAGACGGATAATCACGATCGACGGTCCTTCGGGGGCAGGCAAGAGCACGGTGAGTAAGGCGGTCGCGAGAGCACTGTCTTACCTGTATCTCGATACCGGTGCCCTTTATCGGGCGGCAGCGTACAAGGTTATTATTTCCGGAACGAGGGCCGACGATGGACAGGCGATTGCTGCAATGCTGGGAAATACCGTCATTGAAATCGATGCAGGGACAGGGGGCATCCATGTACGTGTAGACGGTAGAGACGTAACGGGAGAGATAAGATCGGAGAGTGTCGGAATGCTGGCATCTGCCATTTCCGCGCTGCCGGAGGTTAGGGAAGCTTTAAAAGGTATCCAGCGCGCCTATGGCAGAAATGGCGGCGTAGTTGCTGAAGGAAGAGACATGGGCACGGTGATCTTTCCGGATGCCGATTTCAAATTCTTCCTTGACGCGGATGAGGAAGAAAGGATCAAAAGAAGGCATCTGGAATTAGCTGCGCGGGGCGAAAATACAGACCCGGAAACGGTCAAGGAGAACCTGATTCGCAGGGACAAGCAGGATGCCGAAAGAAAGACGGCGCCGCTCAAGGTCGCGGAAGACGCCATTATCATTGATTCTACACGGTTGAGCATAGACGAAGTCGTCACCAAGATCCTCGGACACATCACATCGAAGTAAAAGAGAACCACCCATGCCGATTCAAGCAGAGGCTCAATTTATCTTGAATTCACTTGCTATTTAGCTTTTGGTATGTTACCAAACTAAGCATTGGTACCGTGTTAAACAAATATCAGGGGGTAGGGCCTTAATGGTTAACGACAACAACTTAATCTCAGAGTCTGAGTCTGCAGCCCGCGGTGATGATGCCAAAGACGAGCGCCAGGGCGGTAAGGCGGCGGACCAACAAGGTAAGGAGGAGAACAACGCCTTCCAAGAGCTGTACGAGCAAAGCCTGCAAAATGTTGAAATGGGAGAGGTCGTGACCGGCACCGTGGTTCAAATCGATGCTGATGTAGCCATGGTGGATGTAGGTTGGAAGACAGAGGGCTATATCCCGCTTCGCGAGTTGAAGGATGAACAGGGAAACATCTTCGTAACGGTAGGCGATGCAATCGAAGTGTTCGTTGACCGACGGGACTCGGACGGAAACCTGGTCCTTTCGAGGGACAAGGCCGCGAAGATCAAGATCTGGGAAGACGTCAAGATTGCCTGCGAGAAAGGTTGCACCATATGCGGAACGGTGACCGAAAGGGTCAAGGGAGGATTGTCCGTTGATATAGGGATACCGGCCTTCCTGCCCGGTTCGCAGATTGACGTGCGGCCCGTGCGTGATCTGGACAAATATATCGGACAGAACTTTCCCTTCAATGTAATCAAATACGACCGCAAGAGAAACAACGTAGTTCTCTCCAGAAGGGCAATTCTGGAGGAGGAACGGGAACAGGATAAAAAGGAAACCCTGGCAAATATCGAGGAAGGGAAAATTGTCGAAGGCATCATCAAGAATATTACGGATTACGGCCTCTTCATTGATTTAGGAGGAATCGACGGATTGCTGCATGTGTCGGATATCTCCTGGGGCCGCATGGTCCGTCCCGCCGATCATTTCAACAAAGGGGATCAGATTACCGTTAAGGTTCTGGCGTTTGACCGTGAAAAGGAGCGCGTCTCGCTCGGGCTCAAGCAGCTGACGGAAAACCCTTGGGAAACGGTTACGACGAGGTATCCGAAAGGGGCGGTCGTTCCGGGCAAGATCGTGAATCTGGCGGATTACGGGGTCTTTGTTGAACTCGAGCCCGGCGTTGAGGGCCTCATTCACATCTCCGAGATGTTCTGGACGAGGGAGATCAAGCATCCCTCCAAGGTTGTCTCCGTTGGCGATACGGTGAACGTCATGGTTCTCGATATCTACCGGGAGAACAAGAGGATCTCTCTGGGGCTCAAGCAGACGACGGAAAATCCCTGGCAGACGCTGAAACAGAAGTATCCCGAAGGTACAGTTATTAAAGGCATCATCAGGAATATAACGAACTTCGGCATTTTCGTTGGGGTGGAAGAAGGGATCGACGGCCTCGTACACGTTTCCGATATATCCTGGCTACATCGCGTGAAGCACCCTTCGGAACTCTACAAGAAAGGCCAGGAGATCGAAGCGATGGTGCTCAACATCGACGTCGAGAATGAAAAATTCTCACTGGGCATAAAACAGATCGAGAAGAACCCTTGGGATAATATCGATCAGAAATACGCGCCGGGAACAGTCATCAACGGTAAGGTCACCAACCTCACCGATTTCGGTGTCTTCGTCGAGATCGAGGAGGGTATCGAAGGGCTAGTGCATATCTCGGAACTCAGTCAGAAGCGGGTGAAGTCTTCAGCCGACGTGTTCGCCGTGGGAGATACGGTATCCGCCGTAGTGAAGAGTGTGGATACGAGAAACAAGAAGATCAGACTCAGCATCAAGGATCTGGAATCTCCACCGGCCGAGGAGAGCACGGTACACCAGTACCTTAACAATAAACAGAATATCGGATCCAACCTCGGCAAGGCCTTGGCAGACGCGAAGATAGGTGATGCCGAGGCCTCGAAAGACGCTCAATAAATGCGAAGACATCCCTTCATATCTGGCCTTATCTTGCTGTTTTTGATCGGGCTCTTTTTCTTTCTTTCCCTGGACAGGTGTAGTTTCATCGGTAAGGAAAGGCGCTCGCTTTCCCTGAAAGACAAAGTCGGCGTCGTCACAATCGACGGCATCATCGCGGACTCGCAGGATACCGTTTCACAACTGGAGGAGTTCGGCGACGACGATACGATCAAGGCCGTAGTCCTGAGGATAGATTCTCCGGGCGGGTCAGTAGCGCCGTCGCAGGAGATCTATTCGGCCGTCCTGGATCTGAAGAAAAAGAAGAAGGTCGTTGTCTCTATGGCGTCGATCTGTGCCTCGGGCGGATATCTGATCGCCTGTGGGGCTGATCGGATCGTCGCTAATCCGGGTACGATTACGGGCAGTGTTTCGGCGGTTATGCATTTTGTAAATGTCGAGGATCTACTCAAAAAGATCGGCCTCAAAACGGGTGTTGTAAAAAGTGGCAAGTTCAAGGATATTGGGTCCCCCGTCCGGGAAATGACGCCAGAAGAGAAGGCCCTGCTGCAAGGAATGGTCGATGATATCTATGATCAATTTCTGGAGATCGTTGCCAAGGGAAGGGGAATGCGCAAAGAGGATGTGAAGGCTATCTCCGAGGGGAGGATCTATACGGGCCGGCAGGCGCTGAAACTGGGTCTTGTGGATTACAATGGCGACCTGAACTATGCCGTCCGGCTGGCGGGTGAGATGAGCGGCATCAAGGGCAAACCGGGCGTCGTCTTTCCGGAGGAGACCAAGCTCACCCTCTGGGACTTACTGATGCGTAACATGGCTGAGGAAATGGCCTCGACCGTTATGGAGACGATCACCGAGAAGCAGCGAAAGATGAGCGGCGTTATGTACCTCTATGACGGCGCAGATGGTGCACGGTAGGCGGGCAGATGCCAAAGTACAAAACAATAGTTTTGGAAAGGAAGAAGGGCTATGCCGTTGTCACCATGAATCGGCCTCACGAGATGAACGCCCTCTCCCGCGAGATGCGGATCGAGATCGAAGAGTGTTTCGAACGGCTGGAGCAGGATGACAGTGTTAACGCTATTGTGCTCACCGGCGGAGACTATGTATTCTCGGCGGGCATGGACATCAAGGAAATGGCCGCCCTCCCTGACGGTGAGATCGACGATTACTTCCGCTCGGTGACCAGGTATCTCAAAAGGATCTATCTGATAAAGAAACCCGTCATCGCCGCCGTGGGAGGGATCGCTCTGGGCGGAGGGTTCAATCTGGCGACCGTCTGTGACCTGATCGTGGCATCGGAGAGCGCCATTTTCGGCCACCCCGAGCTGAAATTCGGGCTCAATCCTCTGTTCAATCCTTTGCGGCTGATCGTCGGTGTGGCC